>DATIUL010000176.1:0-10815 GCA_035466865.1 Anaerolineaceae bacterium
ACCATCAAAGAAGTCAATACCTTACTTGAAATTGACCCCAAGAGTAAAAACCGCAGGCTGTACGGCACACTGGACATCATGGACGTGGCCAATCATCTTGGTATTTTGCCGACGCGGAATTTCTCAGAGGGGTATTTTGAAGCCGCCAATGAAATGACCGGACCCAAATTCCATGACCTGGTGGCTAGCCGGGGCGGGGTCGGGCGCAGCGGCACACCTTGCGTGCCTGGGTGCACCATCCAGTGTTCCAACGTGATGCCTGATATTAATGGCAATAAAATTGTCGCCTCTCTGCAATACGAAAGCCTTAGCTTGCTAGGCCCCAACCTGGGGATTGCTGACCTGGATGCCATTGGCGAGCTTAACACGCTCTGCAACGAAGTTGGCGTGGATACCATCGAAACCGGAGCCGCCATTGGTGTGGCCATGGAAGCCGGGGTACTTGAATTTGGCGATGCAGAAGGTGCTAAAGACCTGGTGCGGCAAATTGGGCAGGGAACCCCTCTTGGCAGAATTATTGGTAATGGTGCTGACTTTACCGGCCAGGCGTATGGCATCCAGCGCGTACCAACAGCCAAAGGCCAGGCCATGCCGGCTTATGACCCGCGCGCCCTTAAGGGCAACGGAGTCTTATACGTAACCTCCACCATGGGGGCGGACCATACCTCAGGGAATGCCTTTGAAACAAATAAAACTACCAATCCACTGGGTAAAGAAAACCAGGTTTTGAACTCAAGAAATCTGCAGATCCGGGCGGCATTGCTGGATTCGATGGGTGTTTGCATCTTCATTCGCCCCGCGTTTGTAAAGAACCCGCAGCTGCTGGTTGATCTTTTCAAAGCGCGATTTGGTTGGGAAATGAGCTATCCAGAAATCCGCCAGATGGGTGCGGATATTCTTGAGCAGGAACGAGAATTTAACGAAAAAGCGGGCGTCTCAGAACGCTTCCAGCGTTTGCCAGAATTTATGCGGGATGAACCGCTCCCGCCAAATAACACGGTGTTCGACATTTCCCAGGAAGAACTGGAAAGCGTTTGGACACAGCCAATCAGAACCGATATGTTCTAAGAGTTTACAGGAGGAAAGAATGTCAGGATTAAAGTGGGTAGATGTCGCAAACATTAACGGTGAGGACAAAGGCGGCCGGACCAGTTGGATTTTGGTCTCGGAGAAAACTGTGGGCTCACAGAATGTGGCCATTGGCTTGAACGAAACGCATGTTGGCGGCATGGTGCCCAAGCATAAACACGAAACTGAAGAAGAAGTCATGTTCTTTCTACAAGGCAAGGGTCAATTTATTACCGATGACGAAGTGATTGAACTCAAGCCTGGAATCTGTGTTTTCAATCCACCAGGCGCTTACCATTCAATAGTTAATACCGGTGATGAGATTTTGAAGTTTGTATGGATTTACTCCCCACAACTGTCCAGTCACCGTATCAATAAATAAACATTAAGAAGGAGAAAAATGACAAAATGGAATTATCCACCTTCCGGAGGCCACCTAGATAAGCCTACAGGAATTTATTTTCAAACGATGACTAAACTCCAGATTGAGCAACGTCTGGAGAAAAATGATGTCATTATCGTTCCCGTCGGTTCGACTGAGAACCACGGCAACGGCGGTCCAACCGGTGAAGACACCTTTATGGTGACCCGTGTTGCAGAGATGGTAGCCCAGCAAACCGGTTGCACAGTCTCCGCTCCAATCTGGTTTGGTTCACACCCATTCCACCACATTGGCCAGCCTCTGACCGTTCCCATCCCAGATTCTGTTTTCATTGATTACCTGCGCGCGATTATCTCAGGTTACTGGAACTCAGGTTTCAGAAAACAGATTTATGTGAGCTTGCACGGACAGGAATATTCCCTGCCAGTGGCTCTGCAGGAATGGGGAAAACGCTACCAGGTGCCTGCCATGCTTTACTTCGTTGATTTCCCGCGTGTGATGGCACAAACCATGATGGACAAGGCCCATGGCGGCCCCTTCAATCGACCTTTCCAGCATGCTTGTGAAGCAGAACAATCACTTGCGTTGGCACTCTTCCCAGAACTCTGTGATCCCGCGAATGCCCAGGATACTGAAACTGGAGGCTTTTTACCAAAGGGCCACGTTGACCGTGGCGGCGATATTTATGGCTATCCAATTCCTGGCCATTGCGCAGTAGGTAATGTGGGCATGGAATGCGTCACCCATCCGGAAGGAGTCCTTGGTCACGCGACAGAGGCGGATGCCAGCAAAGCTGGTCCAGCAGTGGAGAAGATCTGCGATTATCTTGAGAAGTTGATTCACGACATTTTGGTAACTTTCCCCGTCGGTCAACTGCCCCCAGCCGAGCTGATGAGCCAGCGCGATCCCGCGCTGATTGCCGACCTGCTGAAGGGCCCCACCCACGGCGGCAAGCATATCTATACCCTGGGCTGGCCAACCTAAATCGATTTTGGAAGCAGATATCGAAGGAAACAGAACATGAAATCATTAGTCTATTACGGCCCGAAAGACCTACGCTTGGAAGAGCGACCTGTCCCAACTCCAAAAAAGGGGGAGGTCCTCATTAAGATCCGTGCTGTATCAGTCTGTGGGTCCGATTTAGGCGCGTATCGACTTCCAGAAGTATCAGACCGCTGGGCTCCTCCGCTTGTTTTAGGGCATGAATTCGCCGGTGAGGTTGCCGCTTTGGGCGAGGGCGTTGAGAATTTCAAGCTTGGACAAGCTGTAACAGCCAATCCGATCCTTTACTGCGGCGAATGTTATTACTGTAAACGCGGGCTGATCAACCTGTGCACGCACCGCCACAGCCTGGGTACTTCGATTGGCGGAGAAGGCCAGGATGGGGCGATGCAAGAATTCGCCACCATTCGGGCATCGGCCCTCATCCCGCTGTTGGAAGGGGTCAGTTACGTTCAGGGGGCTCTGCTTGAACCCCTGGCAGTCTCGCTGGTGGCAGCCAGGAATGGCGATTTTGGAGATGGTGAGAGGGTTTTGGTGATCGGAGCGGGCCCAATCGGCTTGATGATCCTGAACTTTTTGAAGGCAGCTGGAAATAAAAAAGTCTTCATTTCTGACCTACTGCCATCACGTCTGGAAAAGGCACTCCAAATAGGCGCGGATGCAGCTATCTCTGGCCGCAGTGATGTAGTCAAGGTGATTTCGGACCTTACAGATGGCATCGGAGTTGACAGGGTAATCATTGCCGCTGGTGCCCCAGGGGTGATGGAGGACTCTCTGAAGATGGTGCGCAGTGGAGGCCGGATAGTGCTTGTGGCACTCATCCATCATACAGCTGAGATTGACCTCATGCCAATCGTTGCCCGTCAGATTTCAATCCTGGGCAGCTACATGTTCACCAATGAGATGCATGATGTCATGCAAATGATCGTAGATAAAAAGCTCAATGTCGATGGGTTGGTTACTTCCACCTACCCACTGATAGATGGGAAGCGGGTTTTCGACCGGTTATGCGGCCCGTCGTGCGACGACGTGAAGGTGATCCTTACCAATGACTGATTGAAGCCTCGCGCTAAAGAGAAAAATTTGAACTGGATAGCCAAACAGAAATAGGAGTTGAATGAAAGCATTAGTTTTTCATGGAACCAAAGATATCCGCTATGAGGATGTTGAAACGCCGACCCCTAAAAAAGGTGAAGTTTTGGTCAAGGTAGAGGCCGTCTCGATTTGCGGGTCCGACCTGGCTGGCTATAAAGGCGGAAACACCATGCGTGTAGCCCCATTGATTATGGGCCACGAGTTCTCAGGCGTGGTGGCAGCTCTTGGCGAAGGGGTCACAACAGCAAAAGTGGGCGACAAAGTGGGGGTTTATACCAACCTTTTCTGCGGCTACTGCCCAGCTTGCAAAGCAGGTTTGACCAATATCTGCGAGAATCGGCGCATCATCGGTACCACGATGCCCGGCGGCCCTTATGATGGGGCCATGGCAGAATACCTGGTGGCACCCGTTGGAAAACTGCTGCCGCTCTCCGGAAAACGCTCATTCTCTGAATATGCCCTGGCAGAACCGCTCTCAACCGGATTGCGGGCAGCCAGGTTGGCTGGGGACGTCAAGGGCAAAACTGTGGCTGTGATTGGTTGTGGACCGATCGGGCTATTAACCATCATGGTGCTTAAGCAAAAAGGCGCAAAGGCCATCGTGGCCATGGATGTGGTTGACAAACGGCTTGTGATGGCAAAACAATGTGGTGCCACGGATACCGTCAACAGCAAAGATGATGTGCCCACCTTTACGCATCAACTGACAAACGGCACAGGCCTGGACATCGTGTTCGATTGTGTCGGTTCACAGACGACGATCAATTTGGGGGCTGATATTGTCCGTTTAGGCGGCAAGGTAATTTGGGTTGGCCTTGCGCAACCCAAAATCGAATTTGAATTCAAACATGCCGCTGTTAAGGAACTAACCTTCCAAAGTGTCTATTTGTATATCACGGAGATGGAAGAAGGGCTCGATTTGATTGAATCCGGCGATATCGATGTGAAGCAGATCATTACCTCTGAATATCCGATGAGTGAAGGGCCGAGGATCTTCGCGGAACTTGCTGCAGGAAATTCTGAAGAGATCAAGGTAATCCTTACAAATGACTGACCTGCAGAGAAAAGGTTGCGGCATGAATCCAAGGTTTAGCTTTTTTGGCTTTAGCAAGGACATCGAAGCCATCGCGGCCGCTGGTTATGATTGCATTGAAATGCACATGCACGAAATTATGGGTATGGACCAGGATGCTTTTGAGGCATTGAAGGTGAAACTGGCTGATTCCCCTATTGTTTGTGAGGTGCTTGACAACCCGATCCCACTCGATAAGGTGATCGCGGACGACAGTTTTGACCTGGATTTTTACCGTGTCTATCTTGAAAAAGGAGCTGAACGCGCAGCCCAAATGGGTGTGAAGTTTTACGTCTTCGGTAATGGCAGAACCCGCAGCCTGCCCATGGATGGTGACATCCAGGCCGCGAAAGAAAAGAATCTCACATTCATGCGCATGCTCGCGGACGTTGCTGCCGAGCGTGGCATCACTGTTTTGATTGAACCATTGGCACCCAGAGTTTCCAATGTAGTGCAAAGTATTCCGGAAGCCCTAAAGTACATTGAGGAAATTGGCAAGCCGAATATGGATACATTCCTGGATTACCGCTGGTTTGTGGACCGTGAACATCCTTACAGTATGATCGTGGATTTTGCGGAGCATATCCGCCATGTTCATATCGACAACCCGCTAACGCCATTTCCGCAGAGGGTTATTCCCAGGGCGGATGATGGCAATGATTACGCTCACTTCTTTGAGGCTCTGCAAAAAATTGACTATCAAGGGATCATTTCCATTGAAGCCAACACTTTTGTGGATTTCTCCCAGGATCTGCGTGATGGGTTGAGTTTCTTAAAAACATTTGGGACTTGCAGGTAAATTGGAAAACAAGATGAACTATTGAACCCGGTTTGACGCAATAGCGGTTAGCTCACTAAAAGAAATGACCGCTGCTGCTTATCAATTGGCACTTTAACAAAATGGTTTTTACGGGGAGCTGGCTGCTAAATTTGCGGATAAAAAAGCGCATTGATTGCACCCAGTTTTATCGAACCGTTAGGCAAAACTAAATAGCAGGCATGTCGGGTTGACTGATCTTGATATTGAAGAAAGGGGTCACTTCAAAAGAGGGGACTCTTTCACCACAAGAACCCACTCGCCATTTCCTAGCGGAAAAGCGCAAATGTTTTGACAAAAAGGAGGTTTCGATAAGTAACGATTTTATTTCAGGCAATTTAGGTTTGTGTCAACAAAAATGTATCGAATAACTAAGGAGAGAAAGAATGCAAAAAAAGATGTTTTTGATTTTAGTCGTAGTCGCACTCGCGCTGGCAGCGTGTGCACCAGCCGCGACACCAGCACCTGCCCCAGTGGTAGAACCAACCGCAGCCCCAGTTGTAGAACCGACTGCTGCCCCCGCGGTTGCTGAACCACCTGCCGCAGCACCCGTTGAGTGTAAACCATTGAACCTAGCCATTGTTGGTGCCATGACCGGTACCAGCGCCTCTTTGGGCGAGTGGATGGTGCGTGGCGTTACCCTGGCTGTCGAGCAGAAAAATGCTGCCGGCGGCATCAAGGGCTGCCCCATCACCATTAAGACATTTGACGACACCGGAGACCCAACCACTTCCGTAAGCGTTGTTCAAAAGGTCATCGCGGAAGAAGACGTAATTGCAGCCTGGGCAACCACCAACAGCAGCTGCGCACTTGCTGATATCCCATTCTTCCAGGAAGCCAAGATCCCTCAATTCACATTTGGTACCAACATCGCGCTAACAGCCCAAGGCAGCCCCTATATCTTCCGCTCCTGCCCAGCTGGCCCCGCATTTGAAAAACCAATTATTGAATATTTGACGGGTCAAGGAATGACCAAATTCGCCATCATTGGCGACAACACTGCCTATGGCAAGGGCGAAGCTGAGTATCAGACCGCCGCACTGAAGGAAAAAGGTTTGGAACCGCTTGCCTACGAACAGCACGGCGCGGATGACAAAGATTTCTCCGGCCAGTTGACCAAAATCATCAATACCGAACCTGAAGTATTGTTGCTCTCGAGTTCTGAAGTTGCAGCCGGTTTGATTGCCAAGCAAGCACGGCAATTAGGCTTTACGGGCATCATGGCTGGTGGACAGCCCATTGGTACCCCTAAATTCCTGGAAACCGCAGGCGCGGAATTCGTGGAAGGCATCATCTTTGCTTCAGGATATCCGGGCAATGATTACAATGACCAAACCAAAGCCTTTGCAAAAGCCTATCTTGATCGATGGGGAGTTGCAGCGGAAACTCACGGCGCGAATGTGTATGACCTGATGCAGGTTGTATTCGTCGCCATGGAAAAAGCTGATCCACTGACACCTGAAAATGTCGCCGCTGAAATGCACAAAGTCTGCAACCTACAAGGCCTGCAGGGTAATATCTGCGTTGAAGAAAATGGCGAAACCCTCACCAAGACCATGATGGGCAAGTGGCTGGCTGACGGCAAGATCGAATTCTTAGGAAACTAATCTGTTCGTTTTTTTCCAGGGGCGGGTTTTCCCGCCCCTGGAAGCTTGAAATTTTGTTTGTTTAGGTGAAGGGAGCAGTATGCGCGAGTTAAGCGTCCTTGTTCAGACAATCCTGGGTGGTGTTGGGATTGGCGCCCTCTATGCCCTGGTAGCATTGGGTACCTCAATGATCTATAGATCCATGGGTCTGATCAATTTTGCGAATGGCAGTATTTACATGGTTGGTACCTATCTGGGCATGATCTGGTATCGGGGTATGGTATTGGGGGTACAGCTCCCTTACTGGGCGTCATTTATCCTTGGGGTTTTATTGTGCGCCGGATTTGGAATAATCATGGAAAGGGTATTCCGCAAGCTGGCAGACGTCGATCTGCGGAATATGCTTTTGGGTACTATTGGTTTGGGATTTGTCCTGGACAATCTGATGATCATCATTTTTGGCGCTGAAGGGTTTGCTGTAAAATCCCCAGTTTCTGCCAAGCCGATCATTCTCGGGGGTATTCGCATTCTGCCTCAGAACATTCTGCTCGTGACTGTGGCCGCAATTCTTGTCATCGCCCTGCAGATATTCCTGACCAAATCCAAAACCGGTAAAGCCATGCGCGCATCAGCCCAGGATCGCGAGATCGCCAGGACGATGGGCATCCATGTCAATCAATCCAACGCGATCACTTTTGCGATCGGCTTCGGACTTTCTGCCGCAGCAGGTATTTTGGCTGCTCCAATTGTGTATGTAAATCCTGCGATGGGGTCTGCCGTTGGCACCAAAGCATTTGCTGGAGCTGTTCTGGGTGGTTTGGGTAATATTCCAGGTGCCATATTTGGCGGGGTTTCGTTTGGAGTTATTGAAGCGATCTCTTCTGGTTACATTTCCTCCCAATATACAAAAGGTATCGCATTTATTATCGTGCTGGTCGTACTGATGTTCATGCCGTCAGGTGTCCTTGGCGAAAAACAAGTGGATAAGGTTTGATTTCGAGGATAAACAAGGATCATTGGAGGCAGAAAACTAGATGAAGAAAAAACCGGACACTCGACAAAAAATCTTATTGGCAGTCTTTGGCATTATATTGTTGGCCTTTCCGTTTATCGCGAAAAACGGCTACCAGATTCACATTCTTAATTTGGTCGGAATCTACATTTTGCTTAGCCTGGGGCTGAACATTGCCATGGGCTACGCGGGACAGATGAACCTGGCCATGGGCGCACTTTGGGCAGTGGGAGCATACACAGCAGGTTTGCTCAACACGCGTTTAGGTTTTCCATTGTGGCTTACCTTGCCATGTTCCATCATCGCGGGGGGCTTGGTTGGCGGTTTTGTGGGACTCCCCGCCCTTAAAGTGCGCGCGCATTACCTGTCCATTGTGACCATTGGTTTGAATGAAGTCATCAACATTATTTTGGTGAACGAAACCAAACTTACTGGCGGTGTGGATGGGATTTCCAAGATCGCGAAGCCAGTCCTTTTCGGGTTCGCCATCAATACCGAGTTCAAGTATTACTACTTGATTCTTGTGGCTGTGGTTATTTCGTTTTTGATAGCAAAGCAGATATTATCGGGAAGGGTTGGCCGGAATTTTCGAGCCATTCGAGACGATTACAAAACCGCACCAGCGATGGGCGTGAATGCAGGTTACTATAAATTATTAGCCTTTGTTATCAGCGGTTGTTTTGCCGGCGCGGCAGGTGCTTTGTATGCCCACCTGAACGCTTACATCAGCCCTGATATTTTTGAACACAAAACCACCTTGTTCATCATGACGCTGACGATGGTGGGTGGCATGGGAAACCTCACTGGCTCATTGATTGGCTCATTTATCCTGCCAGTATTGCAGGAATATTTAAGAGCCATCCAGGACTGGCAATTTGTAGTTTATGGATTGGCAATTATGGTTGTGGTCCTATTTGTGCCTGGCGGATTGATGCAGATTGCTACATTATTGAAACCTTATGTGACCTTGCTAACATCCAAATTCAAAAAAATCAAAACTGGACCAACCGCCGGGGAGGAAAGCAATGTTTCTTGAGCTTGAACACCTAACCATAAAATTTGGAGGCCTGGTTGCCGTTGATGACATTTCCTTTGGTGTTAATAAGGGTGAAATTCATGGTTTGATTGGCCCGAACGGGTCGGGAAAAACCACGATTTTCAACATGCTTTCCGGATATTACAAACCCACCAGCGGAAAAATTATATTTGAGGGAAAGAATATTGCTGGCTTGCCAGCGCACAAAGTTACCCAAGCGGGTTTTGCCCGCACTTTCCAGAACCTGAGGTTATTCAAGAGCATGACCGTCCTTGAAAACGTTATGGTCTCGATGGGGCACCTTGCAAAAACACAACTCTTAAATGTGATGTTCAACCCGATTGCGGCACAGAAAGAGAATGATCTTTTCACTGAAAAGGCCATGGAGTTGTTGGACTTGCTTGATATCCGCCAGTACGCTCACAACCTGGCCGTCAGCCTGCCTTATGGAACTCAGAGGCGGGTGGAGATTGCGCGCGCACTTGCCTCAGAACCGAAGATCTTGCTTCTTGATGAGCCAGCAGCAGGATTAAATGAGGTGGAAACCGACGAATTAGCGAAGATACTCCAAGTTATTCATCAATCCGGCATCACTATATTTATCGTGGAACATGACATGAAACTGGTTATGGGCTCCTGCCATGCGATTACCGTTATCGATTACGGCAAGAAAATCGCGGAGGGCGACTGTGATTGTGTGCGGAATGACCCAAGGGTTATCGAGGCTTACCTCGGTAAGGAGGAAGATCTATAATGCTAGTCGTCGATAACATTCACACTTATTACGGCGAGATTCAAGCGGTTAAGGGCATTTCGTTTGAAGTTAAGCAAGGCACCATTACGACTTTGATAGGCGCAAACGGGGCTGGTAAATCGACCACCATTAAGACCATCATGGGCTTGCTGCATCCAAAAGAGGGCAGCATCACCTTTGAGGGGACGCGTATTGAACATATGGATGCGGATTATGTTGTGAGAAGGGGAATTAGCCTGGTTCCGGAGGGTCGCCGCATTTTCCCAGTTCTGACAGTTGACGAGAACCTCGAAATTGGGGCCTTTATTAGAACTGAAAAGGACACAATCGAGGAAGATAGAAAGAAAATGTACGAATTATTCCCGGCTCTCGCAAGCCGTAAGAAGCAGCTGGCTGGGTCTTTGAGTGGCGGAGAGCAGCAGATGCTGGCTATTGGCCGGGCACTGATGTCAAAACCAAAGTTGCTGATTATGGACGAGCCGTCGCTTGGCCTTGCACCCATCCTGGTGAGACAGGTTTTTAGCATCATCAAGGAGTTGAACCAGCGCGGTACTACCATTCTGCTCAGTGAACAGAATGCCCGGGCAGCCCTGAAGATAGCCGACTATGGCATCGTCATGGAGACTGGGCATATTCGTTACGCGGACACGGCCCAGGCGCTGCAAGAGAACAGCATCGTCCAGGAGGTCTTCCTCGGCGTTGGAGCAGAATCCGGACCATCGTTGGATTAAGGGTGGCATAGAGGGTTATGGCTGTACTGTCCTTTTAGTTGAAATTTGGGTGCGGCAGCAGGTAACTGTAATGATGAGTGGTAGGTCTTTCGCATAGGGAGCAGCCTGTTTGCATCCTCAAGTAGGGAACGATGAAAATCGTTCCTTTTTTAATCGTCACTGCGATCGCACGCGACTGCTTGCGTGCCGAGCCCAAAGAGTGTGGGCTGGCAATCTGGTTTTGCCCTTCCTCTTGCTTTTCTAGTCAACCCAATATAGAA
>DATIUL010000177.1:0-4302 GCA_035466865.1 Anaerolineaceae bacterium
AAAGCGCTCAGCGATGGCTATGTGGAGCTGGCCGGCCCATCGCAAGCTGCTGATTTGCTCGCGTGCGAGCGCTTGTTGAGGGAACAGGACCCAAGCCTTTTCTTTGTTGTAGATGGCGCCCTCTCGCGGCGCGCCCAGGCCGGAGGTGGCCTGACCCAAGCTCTAATCCTGGCGGTCGGAGCTGAAACTTCGGCCATCCCGGAGGAGCTTGCAGAGATCACTGCCCATGCTCTCAGTTTGCTCAACGTCAAAGCTCTGGATGCTGCAATAGCTATGCGCACTAATAAATTGCTTGTTGAACAACCCGGTGTGCGGGTCCTTGCTTATCCACAATCAATGGAGGCTCCAGCCCAAACCTTGACATTGCCTTCACTGGTTGGACAGGCGAAAGCCATTGCAAAGGTTTTGGATGGCAAAATTGGCACATTGATGCTTAGAGGTGCCCTGACTGATACACTCTGTAAAAGCCTTCTATCAGAAAAACGATTTCAGAACTTGACACTGGCTGTTGAGGATGGCACGCGGTTTTTTATCTCACCGACGGTGTTTGCCAAACTCAAGCAGCATTGCATCGAGCTGGCCGCCCTTTACCCTCTTTCGATCCAAATGGTTTGTCTGAATCCATTCAAAGCCGACGGAAGCCCTGTCAATAGGTCGGAATTATTGCGCTCGCTAAGAGCCATCAGCCCTATTCCGGTTGAAGATTTTGGACCAACACCGGTTTAACAGATTTTGAGACAAAAATGACCATCTATATAAATGACGCTGAAGCAAAATTGATTGGCCTGGACGAAATCATCGCCCAGTGCCATTGCCATAGCCCACAAGGCAACCACCTAAAGACCTACCGCCACTTTTACAATCAAGCGGAAAAAAGTGAACTTCAGCAAGAGTTTGACGCCATTGCCACCTTGACGGTGCTCATAAAGTCAGCTGCCAAACAGGTGAATGACGCCCAACATTTGCTTTCGCAGTTGCGCGAGCTGCGGGGTACTTTGCACAGTTTGGAAAGCGAACGTCTGCTTGACGAAACCGAACTCTTCGAATTAAAGAGGGCTATTAATATTTTCAATCAACTGGCTGAGCTTAAGGAATTATTACTGGCAGCCGACGTCCACCTGGTGGTGCTGCATGAAGCTGAACGCCTGCTGGATCCCACTGGCACTGGTGCACAGGGATTCCACATTTACACCGCTTACTCCGCCAAACTTGGCCAGATCCGTAAGAATAAGCATGACCTCGAGCTCCAGATTGAAGCCTCCAGCGGAACTTCACGCCAGGAATTGCTCAAAAAACGGAATTTGATAAATGCTGAAGAGGATGAGGAGGAAGAGCGCGTACGAAGGGAACTCGGCATCCGCCTGATGCATTGGCTTCCAGAACTGCGCGCCGATCTTGAGGCTTGCGGTTGCCTTGACTTTCGCTTAGCCAGGGCGGAATTAGCGCTTAAATGGCAGGCTCAAAAACCTGAATTGGTAAGCGTGGATGAACCAGCAGAATTATTAAATGCCTGGCACCCATTGGTGAAGGCAAGCCTGCAGAAGTCCGGAGCTGATTTTACATCGCATTCCATCCGCCTGGAAAAAGGGTCCACAATCATCACCGGTGCCAATATGGGCGGCAAGAGTGTGGCTCTGCAAACGTGTTTTCTTTCGCTGGCATTGGCCCAACTGGCATATTTCCCTCCCTGTCAGGTTCTCAAAACGCCGCTCTATGACTTTCTCTCATTTTCAGCTGGAGAAAGCGGCGATATTAACCTGGGGCTATCTTCTTTTGGCATGGAAGCCTTGCGCATCAGGGATGACTTCCGCCGTGGCACACTCAAGCGAGGTTTGGTCGTAATGGATGAACCCTGCCGGGGTACCAACCCGAGCGAGGCGACTGCCATTATCCAGGCACTTTGCCAGGCTTACGCGCTTAGCCCGTCCACATTGCTGGTGGCCACCCATTACAAGGTCGTGCCTGGGTCGGGTTTGCGTTTTTATCGCATTAAAGGCATCCGGCAAGCCGGCTTGGAAAATCTCCGGTCAGCATCTGCCTTGAAAGACAGTGAATTAATTCATCAAATCCAGCAACTAATGGATTTCCATCTCGAGGAAGTGGATGGTTTGCATTCGCATCCATCGGCTGCCATCCAGATCGCGGCGTTATTAGGGTTGGACATGGAACTGATCCAGGCAATGCAGTTGCTCTGGCAGGAGGAAAAATGGCAGAAATAAAGCTGGACTGGGAAAAGGTGACCGCTGCAAGGGAAGCTGCCAGGCAGATCGCTGAAGATACCCAAAATTACCTGGAGCGCTTTACCACTGTCACTGTTGAGCGTGCGGTCTGCCGTTTAATGGGGATTGATGGAGTGGACGAAAGCGGTGTGCCTCTGCCCAATATCGTGGTGGAACAGCTCACAGAAAAAGGTGTACTCAATCAGGGTGCCGCTTTCTGGGTTGGCCAGGCTGTGCTGGCTTTGGGCAAGCAGCCGCAGGAATTGGCGGAAGCCATCGCTAAAGGCGGCCTGGACCTGAGCCGTGTGGAGTCTCAGGATCCTTATGAAGTGCAGATTTGGGCTGAAAAACGAGCCCAGGAAAGCCTTGCACGCATTCGCTCCAACCGGCTGTATAGGGAAGCCAAACTAAACGAATTTGGCGACCATGCCGGCCCACTCATCTATGTGATAGTGGCCACGGGTAATATCTTCGAAGATATCATCCAGGCAAAAGCAGCTGCCAAGCAAGGCGCGGATATTATTGCCGTCATCCGCACCACCGGTCAAAGCCTGCTTGATTACGTGCCCTATGGGGCTACTACCGAAGGTTTTGGTGGCACAGTGGCCACCCAGGAAAACTTCCGCCTTATGCGCGAAGCCCTGGATGAAAGCGGTGAAGAACTCGGCCGCTACATCCGCCTCTGCAACTATTGCTCAGGGCTCTGCATGCCAGAAATCGCGGTTATGGGAGCCTTTGAACGCCTGGACGTAATGCTCAACGACGCCCTTTACGGAATCCTTTTCCGAGATATCAATATGCAGCGAACCTTGATTGACCAGAGCTTCTCGCGCATGATTAACGGCGCGGCAGGCGTAATTATCAACACCGGGGAAGATAATTACCTGACCACTTCCGACGCCTTCGACGAAGCGCATACCGTGCTGGCATCACAATTTATTAATGAGCAATTCGCGCTTAAGGCCGGTATGCCTGAGGAGCAAATGGGGCTTGGGCACGCTTACGAGATGGACCCCTCTCTCCATAATTCCTTCCTTTATGAACTTGCCCAGGCACAGATGGCGCGCCAGATTTTCCCCAAAGCACCTCTCAAGTACATGCCGCCAACAAAATTTATGACCGGCAACATTTTTAAAGGTCACGTTCAGGACGCACTTTTTAACATGGTAACGGTTATCACCAACCAACGCATTCAACTGCTTGGCATGCTCACTGAGGCCATCCACACCCCCTTTATGGCCGACCGGGCTTTAGCTATTGAGAACGCCCGCTACATCGCCACTGCCATGGCAGATCTCGGTGCTGAAATTGAATTTAAAGATGGTGGATTGATGGAGCAACGAGCTAACGAGGTGTTGAGCGAAGCGCTTGACCTGTTGCAAGGCATCCGCAGGGACGGGCTATTCCAGACCCTCGAAGAAGGCAAATTTGCTGGCATCAAACGCTCACTGCAGGGGGGCAAAGGTCTTTCTGGAGTCATCGAGAAGTCCAAAAATTATGTCAACCCATTTGTACCCTTGTTGCTGAAGGAAGAGGCTGACTGGGCAAAGGCAGCGGCTGGTCAGACCCTTCAAGGAGGTCAACAATGAGCAGCGGACTTTACAGCACCTCAAAAAAGGACTTTGATAAATCACTTGACTTGAAAAAGCTTAAGCCCTACGGCGACACGATGAATGACGGCAAAGTGCAGCTTTCCTTCACCTTGCCTGTGACCGATTCCGAACAGGCAGTTGAGGCAGCCCGCCTCCTGGCATTGCACATGGGCCTGACTGAGCCATTGGTTGCCCATCACGAAGCCCTGGATTCAGGTTTTACATTCTTTGTGGTTTATGGCAGCCTTACCCACACCGTAGATTTCACACAGATCCACATCAACGCCGTGGATGTACACGTGATGACCATGGCCGAAACGGATGAATTTATCCAAAAACGTTTTGGCCGTAAATTGCGCGTTCTCGGTGCCAGCACCGGCACGGATGCCCATACAGTGGGTATTGATGCCATCATGAACATGAAAGGTTTCGCCGGGCACTATGGGCTGGAACGTTACAGGATGATTGAAGCTTTAAACATGGGCAGCCAG
>DATIUL010000178.1:0-3013 GCA_035466865.1 Anaerolineaceae bacterium
TTATCCCCGGTGAAATAACTGTCGGGTTGATAGAAGCATGTAAAAGTATCTTGACCAAAGGAAATACTATTTTTTGGATTTAGACCAGACAAGTCTCCTTCAATATAGCCCCTTATTCCGTTATTTTGCTCAGTTCGCACAACGTAAGGGTGTAATCCTTGGCTTTTATCAGGATAGATAGTAACATTGTTTGCGTTATATTTTTTGTTTGTATTATGAATGGTGAATATTTCTTTCAATTTCCTATCACTCCATTTTACCTGGGAACATAACTCAGTATCTGTTTTTCCTTTAATATTATGGTTTTCTGTTAGTAATTGTAACAATTCCCAAGAGATGTAATCCCTCACAGTATTCAAAAAGTCTTTCTCCACAGGAATAGTGTTTATAATTTGATGCTGTTCAAAATTCCAATCCGAACCAGAGGTGGGATCAATATAATCACGAACAAAAATAGAACTTAAATCCCAGAGTTCTTTGTGGAAGTTATTATGCTTAATAGCGTCAGTGCCACTCTTGTAAATGTGAATAATATCTTGGTATCTCTTAGTAGCATTGTCAATTTCGCTTAGTCCTCGACCTGTTCGCTTATACCCATCATTTCTAAAATCAATGAAATTCACTGTCTTGTCTTTATCATGGGGAACCCCAGCTTCAAATACATAAATACTTGTCTGAACGCCAGCAGATGGTTGGAATAAATCATTTGGCATCTTAATACTAGCCATCAATGTGTGCTTCGATAGAATTCGCTGATTGATTGCAGATGCTCTACCTGATCCTGCTGAATCTTGTACAATAATCGCCGCAACTCCATGTTTTTGCATGTGATTCAAGCCGAACTCAATAAATGGCATACCGTTTCCCTCATAGCTGAATGGAGGATTTAGTAACAGACGATCCGCGTTAAAGTCCTTATAGAGTTTTTCGGGTCTATCAAAACTTGAGCCTTTTTCAATCAGAGTCGAAGAATCACCTCGGAGAAACATATTTGTCATTGCTAACGCAAACATCTTTGAATCAAGTTCTACACCAAGAAGCTGGTTTGCTTTAATTTCCTCGATTTTTGAATTAGCCCTATCAGTACCTTTACCATATGCTTTTTCGGCATCTTCAATCATCCGAGTCATCCCAGAAATCAAAAATCCGCCAGATCCAGTTGCTAAGTCCATTACTTTAGAGTCTCGGTTAATTCCAAGAATATTGACCATCATGTTAGTAACATATGGAGGCGTAAGAACGATACCAATATCTTTTCCATCACCAAATGCATACTTAAGAAACTCCGAGTACATTTCACCCATAACATCGAGGTGTCCACCCGTAGCATCAATTGTAAGGAAAATATTTTCGTAAATGAAAGTGAATACTTGCTTATTCAAAGAAGAAGATGTCTTAAGAAGTTTAGCCAGAAGTTTATCTAGTGCAATTGGAATATCTCTGTCAGGGTCGTTAGCAATTGAATTATCAAAGGTTGACTGCAACAACTTAGCATTTTTTAGGGAGACTTCCTTGGCGGTCAAAAAAGATCCAATGGCGCCAGTAATTAATTTTCCGTCACTTTGGCTTCCTTGGGCTCCTTTGAGAGCGTCAGGAGTGAGCCCAGTATGAATAATAGTTCCCTCATCATTATAGACCTCCTGCATAGCAAGAAGACATCCAGAAACGTATATTACACGTTGTTCAACATTGATGCTGTGATTGTTCATTAGTTTGTTTAGTTCTTTGGCCTTTTTGTTGAGTTCGGCTTTTGAATTAATAAGAATCCGATGACGTTCAACATCGGTCAGCTTAGCCTCACGAAGTACATTCTGGAAAGTGTCTTCCCTTCCTAAGAAATCCATAGTTTTTACATTAGAAAGGAGCTTGGGTTGTAGATTTTTAGAATGGACATAGTATGTTTGAATTTCTACGTTTTCTGCATTATCTCCAGCAACACCAATTGCTATAACTTCATCATACTTGCCACTAGCGATCACAGATTGAGCATAATATACTGCACCATTGACAGCATAAGATGCAACTGAGTTATCATCCATTTTTAACAAGTCCCCTTGTTTCGCCACAAGTTTTGAATGCTTTAGCTTGTTCTCGATGAGGACAAGACAGCCGTTTTTTACATATTTTTCAATATGATAATCTGGTTGTCCTTCACCAGTTCTCTTGATAGTTTTGCTTGCCCCACTTAAAGCGTGCTTTAACTCATACGAACCAGTGTTCTTACTGTTGAAATTTACACCTTGCACTAGTCCTACTTTAACTAGTTGGGAAACGACCCATTGATCTACATTCTCTTCTAGCTTCCAATTTACCATTTTTGCTTTAAAGCCTTTCTTTTAAACCCTAATAATTGTCTTTGCGATGTATATCATGCTTGCATCGACAGTGCATCTTATTATAGGATACCATAAATTTCGTATCTACCCACCCATAATCCCCAAAATGTCCTCCCCATACTTCCCCGCCTTATCCTGACCAATCCCGGAAACCCGTAAGAGGTCAGCAGGTGTCTGCGGTGATGCCAGGCAAAGGTTGATCAGCGTCTTATCCGGCAGGACGGCATAAGAATAACCACTCTTACCTTCAACAGCGGCTTGCTCTTTCCGCCATGCCCGAAGCTCTTCGAATTTGAGTGCCTGTGCCGGGTTCAGTCCCCGTGCATCAATGCTCTCAGTGGCAACAGTGTCAACCTCAGGAATAACGGGGACTGAAGGATCCGAGTCAGCAGCAACGGGAGTCACAGGCGTTGTTGCCGGGGTAAGTCCAAAGAGCTTGCCCATAGCCCCTACAAAGCCCGTAGGAGCGTTGGAAACCGGTTGAAGCATACTCGTTGCAACGGAGGGCTGCACGGTCGCCTGCACGCCTGAGATGGCGTCCTGTAGTCTGTCTGCTTCTGCTCCCATATGCTGATTGCGGTATCCCCGCATGAACATGACTCGCATGATGGAGAGGGTGATCTTATCTACCAGATTCGCATCTCCTGCCTGCATGGTTTTGTCTCCAGTGGGGTAGC
>DATIUL010000179.1:0-1627 GCA_035466865.1 Anaerolineaceae bacterium
CCAAAAAGGGCCACCAAACCCACGCCATGATAAAGCGTTTGATCATTTGGTACAGCGTATCCATAAGCACATCCAGCCAGCTTTGGATAAAGGGAAACAAATCATGGCGGCCAACGTCTTCAAAGCCTTTGGATAGCTGCCGCTCGCGCTCGGTAGGAATGAAGTAACGGTAAACACTTTCCCTGATGCCGGTTCGGACAAAGAGCCGGTCAAACCATTTTTGGCTGGTCTGGCGAATTTCAGCCAAGCCGGATTAACTTATTGCGCGTAGTAAAAAACCTTAAGGTGAATTCCAGAAATTAATTTACCCATCAGGCGGGTCGAATCAGGATATCCCATTTAGGCAGGATTGGGTTACGTTCCAATCTTGCTTCAATCGCCTGCATGGCCACTTTGGACAATGAAATCCCTTTTTGATAAACCGTCTTGCTGAGGCTGACCACTGGCTGTATCCCTTTCCAGGTCATGCTTTTGGCCCATTCCAGCATGGTTTCGACAGTCACCAGTTTGGCTCCATTCCAGTGCTGCTCCAAAATGCCCCAGCAACGCTCAATCGGATTGTACTTGCTATGGTAAGGCGGATAGTAAAGCAGTTGGACGATTGTACTGGTATGGTCGGCGAATTCTACGATGCGCTTAAGGAACTGCGTGCGCACGCCGCTGCTTTCCGGACCATTGTCGACTTTGATTTGGATATGCGCAATAGCTGCCCGTTCCTGCGCAGTGATGTTCTCCCACCAGCCCATCAAGCTATCCGCGATGAAATCGCTGGTCTTGAAGGAGCTTCCAAATGTCAGATATAGCGCCCCTTTGTCCTCATCTACGATGCCAAAGGGGGTGTATTTTTCCTCACAACCCATGTCATGGTCAGCGGCACAGGCATCACCGCGCGTCTTCCCGCCACGCGAATAATCCCCGATATTCACCGTGGCCTTGCAGTCGATGCTGAGGCGCTTGACCTGCTTACCGTCCACTGGATTCTGGCCTTCCAGAGGGTTCTTATCTTTTTCCTTAATGTTGGCAAAGATGTCATCCGTTTCTGGGAGTTTCTTTTGCGGCTTGGCCTTGAGCACCTTGCGTAGACGGTAGCCGTTGCGGTTCAGAACCTCGGCCATGGTGCTGGGCGACGGCAGTTGGTCTTCATGGAAACCTTGGGCACGTAACTGCTTCAAAGCTTCCGCTGAAGTCAAGCGGGTGTACGACAGCAAGGTGCGGAATGTCGGATCTTGCTGACTATGCAATTCCGCCAACGCCCACAGGGCTTGCGCCACCTCAGGATGCTTTTCTTCCCACAACTTGGCGCCACTGCAAGCCGCTTGCGCTCCTTGGCAAATGACTCCGGTGCGGTGTTCGTTTAGCCCCAACTGCACGGTTTCTCGGCCCCAACCAAACACTCTCTCCGCCATACGGGCATTACCCTGGCAATATTTCAATGTCATCGCGGCTTGGAAAGCTCGTCGTTCTGCACCTGACATTTTTGAGCTCGCTAATTTCAAGTCTTCGATTTGATTTACGCTCATGGACAAAAGAGTGCCTTTAGTTGTGGATCGCACGGCTGTACTCGTTGGGTGAAATAATGATCAAATTCTACCCTGAATAGGTAAAATCTTCTTCGGAAATCACCTAA
>DATIUL010000180.1:0-3989 GCA_035466865.1 Anaerolineaceae bacterium
TTTCGCTTCTTAAGCAAAGGGCTTGCCTGATAAAAGGCAAGCCCTTTTTTTATGCCGGATATTTTGTTAAATAATTCTCGCCGCGTGTAACTTAATAGCTCTTGCCACCGACTCTGCGGTTTCCTCCGGCAAGTATTCCAGGAAAGCACGTGCCAAAGTCTCGATGCGCCGCCCCTCAGTATCGGATAGGACTTGCCGAATAAGGTAACCCGTTTCAACTGGAGATTTTTTGGCCAATTCTTGAATCAACACTTCCAGGTTTTCCTGGCGTACATCCCGATCCTGGATGAGAGGGCTGACCATATTGAAGAGTCTGGGTAGATTGTCGACTTTTATCGAAGGTAAAAAAAGCCTTAAACCGATTAGTCCGGAATTCGCCAAGCGTTTATTCGCTGATTTGAGCAAGGACTGCAAAAAGACCAGGTAGGCTTCCTGATCGGCTTTCTGAAATGACACCGTTGATTTGAGGAAGATTGTTTCCACCAACGCTTTATCAAGTGGAGATTCCAACCAGTTGGCAAGATATTCTTTTAGAGGCTCAACATTATCTTCAGAAATCTGGCCAAGCATGAAGGCAGCAAGCCCACTACATTCAAAATGTAGATCTTTTCGTAGCGCATCCACAAGTGCGAAAATTACATTTGGTTTACTTTGAAGAAAATGTTTTAACCCCAATTCGATCTCAGAAATGACTTGCGGGGGCAGGTCGTACATTAGCATAAACGAATTTGGGATGCGATCCTCTTGTTGCAGGTGGGACCAATGGTGATAAAACTCGAGTAGACCTTTGTACTCGCTGACAAACTCCTCCGGCACCTCTAAAAAGATCCCCAGGCGGGCAATCTGTTTCCGTAAACGGATCAAATCAATTGAGGGCATATTTCCTCAATTCGGAAGGACCAAACCCCAATTTGGGTGGGCAGAAAATCAATAGGAGCGCGCGAAATAGACTTTTTTGTTGGTCTTTCGGCCGCTGTAGAAGCAAATCCCTTCGCCTTCACTCTCCGCGTAACAGCGCAGAGTGGCTTTGGTAATCTCCTTGATTTTAGCTTCGTTTTCAGCGTCATCAAACCACCAAACCTTCGCCCAGCCTTTGTTTTCAACGACATCCTTTAAATCTTCGAAGTTATTAACCTCGAAAATGTGATCGTCGCGGAATTTTGTGGCCTTCGCCAGCATATTGGCCTGAATCGTAACAAGCATCTCTGGAATGTAGGTTTCAAAACCCTCAATTGGCAGGAAGGATTTTCCTTCCTTGCCAGGAATATCGCGCCGTGCTAATGCCAGAGTATTGTTTTGGACATCCTTGGGGCCAATTTCGATGCGCAGTGGCACGCCCTTTAATTCCCAGTCGTTAAACTTGAAACCCGGGGTAACACCCTGACGGTCATCAACCTTGATGCGAACGTTGGGTAGACCTTTCACTACTTTGTTGACAACATCCATGACTGCCTGTTTTTCTTCATCCTTGCGGAAGATCGGCACGATCACAACCTGGATGGGTGCCAAACGGGGAGGTAGAACCAAACCCTGGTCATCGCCATGGGTCATAATAATAGCCCCTACCATGCGGGTGGAAACACCCCAGGAAGTCGTGTGGCAGTATTGCAGCTGGTTGTTTTCATCCAGGAATTTCATATCAAAGGCCTTCGCGAAGTTCTGGCCCAGGTTGTGGGAAGTTCCGGACTGAAGTGCTTTCGTATCACCCATCATGGCTTCGATGGAGTAGGTCACCATCGCACCGGCAAACTTTTCTGACTCGCTCTTGCGGCCGGCAATCACCGGGATGGCGGCTTCATTGCGGGCGAAATCTGCATAAATATCCAGAATTTTCATGGTCTCTTCATGGGCCTCTTCGGCGGTGGCATGTGCCGTGTGGCCTTCCTGCCAGTAAAACTCAAGAGTACGCAAGAAAAGTTTTGTCCGCATTTCCCAACGGACCACATTTGCCCATTGGTTAATCAGTACAGGCAAGTCACGGTAGGATTGGATCCATTTGGCATACATGGTTCCAATGATGGTTTCAGAGGTAGGGCGGACCACCAGGGGTTCTTCAAGCAATTCACCGCCGCCATGAGTAACCACGGCCAGTTCAGGAGCGAAACCTTCAACATGCTCTTTTTCTTTGGTCATAAATGATTGCGGAATCAAGAGTGGGAAGGCGGCATTCACATGCCCAGTAGCCTTGAAGCGTTCGTCAAAGGCTTTTTGAATGTTTTCCCAAAGTGCCCATCCGTATGGACGCACAACCATGCAACCACGAACCGGGGCGTAATCCGCCATTTCCGCACGCAATACCAACTGGTTGTACCATTCTGAGAAATTCTCAGCCTGTGTGGTTAATTTTTTCTCGTCCATAATCACTCCTGATTAACAAATATTTGCATAAGTCAACAGCTTCCTCATTGGTGCGGGCAAAGTGAACCAATTTTTGGTCGTCAGCCCTGATATAAGCTGCATTGTTCTCGAATAAAGCGCTAAAGCTGGACTGCCATTCCTGGCCGATCAAAATCAGCGGTCTTGTGGGAATGGATTTTACCACCATGAGGTTGAGAGAGAGCATGATTTCCACCAATGTGCCGGTGCCTCCAGGCAAGGCGATCATGGCATCGGTCTGACGGGTGAGTACTTCCAGCCGACGATTCAAATTGGGTGTGCTGATTTCAGTCTTCACCCAGGGGTTTACACCGAGAGGGCGGAAAACTTCAATATCTGCGCAGGTTACACCATACGTATGGCTTCCAGCCTCAAACGCGCCACGGCTGATGGCTTCCATCGTGCCGCAATAACCGCCGGTCATAACATCCAGACCAGCTTCACCGAGCATTCTTCCAAGGGCTCGAGCCCCTGTGTATGCCTCGCTACCGGGTTCACCCTGAGCGCTGCCAAAGACGGCGACGATCACGCTTGGCCTTCTTCATCAGGTTCATCCCAGGTGCGTTCATGGTTGCGATTGACTTTGCTAAGAATGGCTTGCTCAAGGTCTATGCCACCAACCTGGGCTAATTGCAGCAGATAAAGGGCAACATCGGCAAGCTCGTCGCCTAAAGCGTCTTTGTCGTTGAGTTCATCACTCCATTGGAATAGCTCCAAAACTTCATTGGCCTCAAGGGAAAGTGAAATGGCAAGATTCCTAAGCGTTTGCGGGCGTTTGGTGCTGAGCAGGTTGTCCCAGCCTTTTGCGTGCACAAGTTCAGTCATTATCTGCGTAAGTTCTTTGATGTCCATCGAAGGGAAATTATACCTGAGAGGTGTGCTGGCTACTGTAAATAGAGAATCTAATGGCCAAAAATTAGTTCACGCCAGATTTGCCAATTCGTAAAGTTGACCGTTTGTTGGGTGGGTTGTGGTGTGGGGGTGGGGGTAATGTTTTCGGGAGCAGAGAGGATAATGGGAATATCCCCTGAATTTATCTGTTTGTTTTTTTCTCTGGCCCATTCTTCAAGCGCCTGGGCGGAGGTGGCATAAGCAATCTGAGCTTCCAACTTGTCTTTGGTTTGCTGAAGCTGGACTTGCCGTGTCTCCAACATGACCTGTTGGGCTTCCAAGGCGTACATGGTTCGAGTACGACTGTTAAAATCCAGCATCATCAATACTAAAATGGCGATGATACCAATTAGTAGCAGGCGTTTGGTGTTAATTTTGATGGATTTAACCCAATCCAGAAATTTATCCATATCGACCAGTCAATGCAGGTATTATACCAAGTGGATGAGTGATGCAGAACCGCCTGAACAAATAAAAAAGCAACCGAATTCGGTTGCTTTTTGTGCCGAAGGAGAGATTTGAACTCTCACGAGCGCATTGCTCACTACGCCCTGAACGTAGCGCGTCTGCCAATTCCGCCACTCCGGCTTGGAGAATTTATTTTACACGGTAAGCCCGAAAAGTCAATGAGATATTTACTGGCTGGGAATCCTTGCCGATAATCACATTTATGAAGATTCAAAAAGGGGAGTATCGATTTTCGGAATTTCCCGAAAGTAAAG
>DATIUL010000181.1:0-5127 GCA_035466865.1 Anaerolineaceae bacterium
CCATTTCGTCGCTCCCCATTAAGTGATACTCAGATGGGGAGCGCTTGAGAAGGAGGAAAATTAGAGCCAAGATTAAAAATGGGAATAATGCCAAAACGACAACGACAATGGCTTCTTTTGTAACTTGGTGAATTCTTGAATTACTTTGTTGCTGCCCCATTTGTTAGTCTTCCTTGATATAAAGTGAAAGATGCGAAATCTCTGAGATCATATCGTAACCAGCTATGTTGCCCGGTTGACTGCTAATGAGATACTTTGCTTTTAGGAGGGATCCTGGATTAGCGGACTTAAGGCTATCAATTTCTTCTTGACTAAGTACCATCAACCCAATACCGGGATCATAATTTTGCCAATCCAGTTCACCATAGGCCTGAAGATCGACATAGACTGAGTTCTCCCACCGTGTCTTCGCGTCAGGATTGTATCGCACGTCCTTGAGGATGAATGAGGGACTGGTTGCTTCGTATCGCTTGGCGACGAACAAGTCCCAGGCCAGGTTGCGTTCTTTGAAAACCACGAAATTTGAAGCCAGTAAAAAAATTAGAGCGAGGCTTAAAGCCCACTTTCCTGATTTCTTACTTTGGCCGGAGAGAAAAAAAGCGATCATTGAAAAAACCAGGATTGGCGAGAAGACGCGTAAATCACGGAAAGAGCCAATATCGTAAAGGGTGATATTGAGAAGTAATAAGGCAAGCAATGCCAATATCTGGGAGAACTGAAAGTAGTTGACCACTTTGGTATTATGTCTTTTTGTGGCAATGTAGTTAATGCACAAGAAAATCAGCCAGGAAAGGTACAGAAACCTTGGCAATAACTCAAGTGCGTACCCGGCTTTGAGATCAAAGAAAAGCTTGATATTTGTCAGCGTGTTCGTAAACACCAAATCCAACAAGCCTTTTGATTTTCCTAGTTCCCCCAGGAAACCCCACGGGTAGGTTGCCGCGAAGACAATTGACAGCAGCGCAACACTTACGGCTGCCACCCCATATTTAAGTATTGTGTAAAAGATCTTCTGTTTGTTTAAGTAAATTTCAAGAGACAGAGCCGGAATGATCAAGACGAAATTGCTCAAACGGAATAAGCTGAATACGATAACCAACCAAAAGTATAGGTTTAAATAACCTCTTTGCCTGGGTTCAGAAAAAAAACATTTGACACACAATACCGCCAGGAAGACTGACACTGCGTAATTAAGTGTCTCCACCATGCCTGTTTGGTAGTAAAGATAAAATGGGTAGAAAGCAAAAAGCGGCAGCGCTATCGCCAGAGTTTTTCTAAAAGAACCGAGTAGGTAATACGCTGAAGTGAAGCCTATCCCCATAAAGAGGGCATTAAGCACTAATACTACGGCTTGGGTTCGGGGGGCAACCAAACCAAAAAGGGCATAAGGTATCAGGCTGAAAAAGCCGTGGGCACCGAAATACAAAAAGCGAGCATAATTGCCGAAACTGTACCCAAAATAACCAGCGTTTGGGCTGAACAATCCGCGTTTGGAAAGAGTTGCAGCTTCAACCCAATAATCCAACTCATCACTAAAAGCAAGGCGAAAATTGAGCGGATTCTTCTGGATTACAAGAAAGAAGAATAAGAAGAAGAGGAATGGCAGAACTAGAAGGCAGGCAAAAACTACTGGTTTTCGTAGATTTGATTGGGCACTAAGTGGACTCTCCTTCACGTTAATCATGGTTTTATGGAGTCCTCTTTTGATAGAGGCTAATATCCAGATCTGTACCAACTAATTCGTATCCCGGGAATTCAACATCAGCTGAACTGATAAGATACTTGGCCTTGAGAGCATCAGCCGATGAATTAGCCAGAAAGTCATCCAGTTCATCCACCCGAAAAACCATCATGCCCAATCCGGGTGTAAAGTAGGTGTAATCCATATCAGGATAGATGAAGAGGTCCACGTATATTGTATTGTCCCAGCGGGTCCGTGGGCTTGGGTCGAAAACTGCCCACTTGAAAACCTGCGACCTTTGGACTGGTTCCAGGCGTCTAAGTACGGTTTCGGTGTACAGAGCTTGCCGTTGAGGGAAGGTGATAAGAAGAAAAACTAACCAGATGACCAGGACTGTGAAAGTGACAAGGCGTTTTGGAAGGGTTTGAATTTTACTGAGAAGGCAGGAGACAATCGAGAAGAATAGGACAGGCGAAAGCATGCGAAAGCCACGAATTTCATCAAAATCATAAAAGAATAGAACAAAAACCAGATGGGCAAGCAGGACAGCTAAATGCCCGAGCACAAAGAATTGTTCAGAATATTTTGAGAGTTTACGAGATTTTAGGAAGAGCCAGGCTAAGATCCCGATCCATGCCAAAAATACGTAACGCAGGGCAACTTCCATGGGTTCGCCAAAGCCTGGCAGCAGGAATTTTCGGGACATTGAAAGTCCATGCCTGAAAAAGAAGCTGAACTTCTGGTCAGAACGCATCCATTGCGCGATGAAGGACCACGGAAAAGATGCACTGAGAAGCCAGAGCACGGCCGTCATCCCCAAAACAATTAGGGCGTATTTAACAAGTGTGGGGAACATCTTTTTCTTCAGTACACCGATTTCATAAAGCAAAGCGGGCAATAAGAAGAATATATGCGTGATGCGGAACAAACTCCATACTAGAACGAGGATGATATAGGCAATCAAGGCGGACGAACGTTCTCTTTTTTTAAACAAAGTTTCGTAAAGAGGTAGCAAAAGGATCAAACCCGCGTAGATTAATACCTCGACCATGCCAGTAAAGAAATAGAGTAAAAATGGAAGGAAGCTGAAAAGCAGCAATAGCAAAAGGGCAATGTCCTTGATCGACTTGCGCAGAATGAAAAAAATAAACACCGAGATGCAGAGTAGTGCCACGTTTGTAGATAGAGTGCTGGATTGACTGTTGCCGGAGAGTTTGGCAGTTAGAGCAATAGGGAGGAGGTTGAATGGGGCGTGCGCGCCATAATTGAGCACTTTGGCATACTGGTCCAAACCATAGCCGAAGTAGCCACTTTCCTCGTTGACCAGGCCGTTTCGGGATATGGAAATAGATTCAGCATAGTAGTCAAATTCGTCGCTATTAATCAAATGAAAGTCAGAAAGTTGAGCGTTATTTACCCTGAAAATCCCCCAAAGTACCACAACTGGTAGCAGGCAGATAAAGATGGCCGCCAAGAACTTTGGCAAGCCAAGTCGGGATTTTTTGATTTTTGCGTCTTCAAATTCTTGGTCGTCGTGCATCTTTTTATCTTAACATGCTTGGCAAAAAAAAGGACCCACAAATTGGGTCCTATGGATAAAAATTTGAATATTACCAAACGCGAACGAGATCGGGGTTGTCGGTGGCATGCCGGCCAACCTTGGCCAGATTAACCCATTCGTCATCCACTTTGACGCGCACAACATCGGCAGTGAAGTCTGTATTCGTGCGCTCGTGATTGTCAAAGAAATACGAGCCGACGGCATAGGTATCCACTGGCAGTCCCAGTTTCTCGAATTTGGCAATGCGCTCCGGGGTGAAACCGCCCGATACAACTATCTTGACAGCGTGGCAGTACTTTTGGGCTTCTTCACGCCATTCAACTGGAATTTCCCAGGTTTCCCAAGCTGCATCCAAACCCTTGCGGACGTTACTCACCAGTCGCGCGTTGACGCCAAAATCCAAAGCAGGGTCGCCGAGGGCTTCAACTGACACATCCCGCATGGAGCCGCTCGTATCCAAGCGTACGCCATCCAGGCGGAACTTGTGGGCTTCCTCCTTATTTCCGGAAACAAGGCAATCCAGGTACCTACGGAACATGGCTTCGGCCACTGCTACCGAAGTGCGTACACAGTCGTTATCAAAATCGACCAACATAATGCGGGGGGTTCTTACGTCCATGATGCGCGAGAATTGCAGCATGGCCTCAGGGGAATCCCCGAGGAAACTGCAAATTGTGGAATGAGAAACCGTGCCGCCGCCGGAACCGCCCCACCAGTCGGCCTGGGCATCGGTGGAAACGAATGGGCCAAGTGTTGATCCGTAATCGTGATTATAGCGATTGATGGCAATCAAGTAGGCATACCCATCGGCGGCTTGAACCTCGTGCAGGTCAAAACGAGCGGGGAAGAAGAGCATGGGCTTGCCTCTGGCCGCAATCAAGGTCT
The DNA here is from genome assembly GCA_035466865.1 of Anaerolineaceae bacterium. Classification (GTDB taxonomy): domain Bacteria; phylum Chloroflexota; class Anaerolineae; order Anaerolineales; family Anaerolineaceae; genus Mesolinea. Next base: position 4,128 of record DATIUL010000181.1, read on the forward strand.
CATAGACATTGGTGGCGATGCGGGTTGAACGCGCAAGGATGCCGAGAGTGGGGGTCTCAAGAAGAGCAAAATCACGATAGCGGCCACGGACGCGAATCACAGGCTTTACATTGAGCGGTATGCCGTTGTAAGTAGCGGTATTACCATCCTGAACAGCCCAAACCTCTAATTTATCGGCAGTGTTTATAAATCTATCTCCCTCGAAGTACCCAGTGCATTCTTTGAGCATGGTGAGGGCTTTATCGACCCCCACGATCACACTTTTTCCGGATCGGCGGGTAAACCACTGCATTTCCACTTCGATGTCACCGCAAGGCACATCATTCGCGGAGACTCCAACCGGCAGGCGATGGTCATGACCTTCGTAGGTGTAACTTTCTTTTGCCAGTTTACTCAATACCATGGCAACGTTTGGGAAATATTTATCGCTATACCAACCAGTGCGCATGCGTTCGATGTCCAGTTTGAATGTGCTGTTATCGAGACGCTTTCCGTTAAATAAACTCATGTTTCTCCTTTTCAACGCCGATGGGCGTTGTTGAGTGCCTAAAATATACCTTCAGAAAAGCCATGAGGCAAGACTACATCGGATTTGTTAGTTAAATCCTTATGGTTTTGAAAATTAATTGGAATTGATCGGTAATCGAGAAAACCTTAATTCAGAGCTCTCAAGTGGACTGATATGATCAAAGAATTGTGAGTATGGTTGACCAGTTGGGCAAAGAAGCTTCTATTGAAATTCGTGACCATTGTTTTGATCAAAACCAACTTTTACCACAGAGGTTATCAATTATCTTTTTGAATTTAGTATGCATACTTTTGCATGATTGACTTAATCTTCTGGTTTTGCATTGCCTATAATAAATTACCATTTTGCACCGGCTGATTGCCAGCCTTTTTGTATTATTTCGGATGAATCCAGTAAAATGATTTGGTATGGCAAATCAGGAAGATCCTAAACAAAATACGCAAGCAGACTTGCAGCTAAAAACAAGCCTCA
>DATIUL010000182.1:0-3240 GCA_035466865.1 Anaerolineaceae bacterium
GGCCTCCAGGAAGAGGCGAAGTAAAAGTTCAACTGGATGGCAAAACTATCTTCAAAGCCTCTTACGGGGATGACTCTCCCATTGATCCGGTTGGCGGATTGTTGGCGCTGGATGGAAAATGGATTCTTGAATTAATACACATCAAAACACGCACTGAGAACAACACGGTCTACACAGAAACCCACGGGGACGTCATCATTGACGGCATATCAATGAATGAGCACTTTGGGTATGATGAAAGCTTTGACTTTCAAGTAATGGCTGGTAAAGCCTTCTATTTTTACAATAAAGAGGGCAGGATTGGCTTTAATTACGATGGCCAACACATTCAGACAGGCTTCAGCAAGATTCCGCATTATGCCTGTTGCAGCGGTGCTGCATCGAATCCATTCCACTTCCAAAACATGGTCAGCTTCTTTGCTGCGAACGGTGAAGAAAACCTATATGTGGAAATTGGAGTGTATCAATAATAAAAGGCAGCCCCAAGTGAAATCATGTTGGCCGCCTTTATTGTCAAAAGAGTTATTGGTCAACATTAACCAGCTGGCATCTCCATATATATCACTTCCAGAATGTGGCCATCAAGATCTTCCAGATCCCGGGAATACATGCCTTCAGCGCCGGGTATTTCAACTATCGGCAGCAACTTGCCACCATTATCGAGGACCTTCTTGACAAAAATATCCACTTCCTCCTTGCTTTCGAGGGAGAATGAAAGCAGCGCCTCGCTGGTAACGCGGGAATCGGCAACCATTTTTGTGCCGATGAACTTTTTGTAAAATTCATGCGTAAGGAGCATCACTACGATTGAATCTGACCATGCCAGGTAAGCGCCGTCATTATTAGTAAAATCGCGGTTAAGCGTAAAACCAAGAGCTTGATAGAACGCAATTGATTTGGCAAGGTCATCTACTGGAAGATTGACAAAGATCATTTTTAGCATAGGAATCCTTTCTATGGTTGATTTTTATGGTTTTTCTCATAATAATTATCTGTAGAAAATTATGCGAATCGTTGTATAAAGTTGCTTTCAAGGGGGCGGATTCAGAAGATATGATGCTATAATACGCCCACAAACACGATAGCAGACCATCAGCCATCCGTCAGAGAGCAGCCACCAGGTGGAAGGTTGCCAGCGCCAACGGAGCGCAACAGGCTCGACTCAACTGCTTCTCTTTCAGGAGCGTGGCTGCGGTGATGCCCTTCAGCCGTGGACGGATGGAACCGTTAGCATCCCCACGAGCGCCCAGGCTTTTGCCCGGGAAGCAGGGTGGTACCGCGAGATCCTCTCGTCCCTGCATGGCAGGGATTTTTTTATTTAAAAAGGAGCAATTATGTTTGACCCAACTGCTATACCGATGTACAAACCAGAAGAATTCGAAGCCAAGTGGCAGGCCCGCTGGGAGCAGGACAAGCTTTACCAACCCTGGCGAGACCCTGATAAAACCAAGTTCTATGCCCTGACGATGCTGCCTTACACCTCCGGCGACTTGCACATCGGGCATTGGTATGCCATGGCGCCTTCGGATGCGCGCGCGCGTTACAAGCGTATGCAAGGTTACAACGTCTTCTTCCCAATTGGCTTCGATGCCTTTGGCTTGCCTGCAGAAAACGCCGCCATCAAGAACAAGACCCACCCGAAGACCTGGACCTACAACAACGTGGAACGCATGCGCAAACAGCTCAAAACCATGGGCAATTCTTTCGACTGGCGCAGTGAAATTGTTACTGCTGACCCTAAATATTACCGCTGGACCCAGTGGTGGTTTGAACAGTTCTATAAGCATGACCTGGCCTACCAGAAGTATGCTCCTGTGGACTTCTGCCCTTCCTGCAACACCACCCTTGCCCGCGAGCAAGTAAAAGGCGAGGAACGGCTTTGCGACCGCTGTGGCACTCCGGTTATTAAAAAGAACTTGAACCAATGGTTTTTCAGGGCATCCAACTACTCGGAGGAACTCCTGCGCTTCGATGGCATTGATTGGCCTGATTTCATCCGCACGCTGCAAACTAAATGGATTGGCAAAAGTGAAGGGGCTTCGATAATCTTCCACACCGAAGCGGAGGATGCACTGGAAGTATTCACCACCCGGCCCGACACGCTTTGGGGCGCTACCTTCATGGTGCTTTCACCCGAGCACCCGTTAGTTGACAAACTGACCACTGATGCCCAGGCTGAGATGGTGCACGCCTACCGCGAGCAAGCAGCGCGCCAATCGGATATTCAACGTGAGTCTCTCGACCGTGAGAAGACGGGTGTTTTCACTGGTTCATACGCAGTCAATCCGGCATCCGGACAACACATTCCTATTTGGATTGCTGATTATGTGCTCATGACCTATGGCACTGGCGCTATCATGGCCGTGCCCGCGCACGATCAGCGCGACTTTGATTTTGCGCGCAAGTTCAACTTGCCCATTACAGTTGTCATCCAACCTGAAGGCGCGGAAGCCATAAATGCAGATGGTTTGACAGAAGCCGTCGAAGCCCATGGCGTGATGGTCAATTCTGGCCCCCTTACTGGCACTCCTGGTGAGCTAAGCTTTGGAAAAGCTGTCGAATTCGCGGAAGCCAATAGCTTTGGGCACCGCTCTGTAAACTATCGTTTTCATGATTGGCTGATCAGCCGCCAGCGCTATTGGGGAGCGCCGATTCCTGTTGTCTATTGCCAGCACTGCGGTACGGTACTGGTCCCAGACGAACAACTGCCTGTTGTGCTGCCAGATGACATCGAATGGACGAAAAAAGGCGATAATCCGCTGGTCACCCACCCCACCTGGAAGCACACAAGCTGCCCTAAATGTGGTGGCCCTGCCGAACGCGAAACAGATACCATGGACACTTTCATGTGCTCCAGTTGGTATCACCTGCGCTACCTCAGCCCGGACTACGAGACTTACCCCTTTGATCCCGAACAGGGCAAATTCTGGCTGCCGGTGGATACTTACACCGGCGGTAGTGAGCATGCCACCATGCACCTGATCTACACCCGTTTCTTTCACAAGGCTGCCCGGGATTGCGGCATCGTCGAGGGTGACGAACCTATGCTTCAGTTGCGCAACCAGGGGATGGTGCTGGGTGAAGATGGCGAAAAAATGAGCAAAAGCCGCGGCAACGTGGTCAACCCCGATGCTCTGGTTCAAAAATACGGGGCTGACACGGTGAGGGCCTATTTGATCTTCTTCTCACGCTGGGAACAAGGCGGCCCATGGTCCTATACTGGTATCGAGGGTAACGCGC
>DATIUL010000183.1:0-3153 GCA_035466865.1 Anaerolineaceae bacterium
ATCCAGGGTTGCCTGGGCTTCTTCATCAGTGAGCATATTAAGCGCAAAGCCTGCGTGGACTAAGACATAATCTCCTGGCTTGGCTTCGGGTGTAGTAGCAATGCAAACTTCCTGTGTGGCTCCACCCAAATCCACTTTGGACATGAGAGTTCCCTCAAGTTCATAGATTTCGATGATCTTCCCTGGAATTCCAAGACACATACTTACCTCTCTGATTGAGCCAAAGCTACTGCTACTTGCCCGAGTGATACGCAGGCATCATTGGCAGGTACCTGGCTATGAGTGTAAACTTCAAAATCAGCTTCTTTGAGCAGGGCGTAGGTGCGCTTGAGCAGATACAGATTCTGCCATACCCCTCCAGAAATTACCACCTTGTTAATTCCCTGCTGCTTACGTAAAGCCAGCAGGCACTGAATGGATATTTGAGCAATCGCGTTGTGGAATTTCGCGGAAATTATTTGCCGTGGCAAACCTTTTTCAAGATCAGCCATAATATGTGGGAACAGTGAAACCTGGTCGATTATCTGACCCTCCAGCTCCAAAGGGTAGAAATCCTTGCAGGACGGGTCGGCCAGCGTTTCCAAGGCCACTGCCCCTTGGGCTTCATAACTTACAGAGTGATACAGACCAAGCAATGAAGAAACAGCATCAAAAAGCCTGCCCATGCTGCTCGTTAAGGGAGCATTTATTGACTTCCGAATTTGAGCTGAGATTACTTGAACTCTTTCCCACCCAAGGAAACCTATAAGTGGGAGGTTTAAGGTATCGGGTGGCAGCCCGGCTGATAGCAAATAGGCCAATGCCATGCGAGCAGGCTCGCGAACGGCCTGGTCACCGCCGGGTTGAGGTACCTGCTTGAGATGGAAAGATCGTTCAAAACCAAGGCAATTGCCAGTAAGAATTTCACCACCCCAAAGCGTTCCATCAGTGCCGTAACCCGTGCCGTCAAAAGTTAGGGCAAATACTGGTTCTTTTGGATCCAAACCGTTTTCCAGAATGCAGGCGGCCATATGGGCATGGTGATGTTGAACTTGTATGAGCGGCAAATCACGCTCGATGGCAAAGTCTTGGGCAAATCGGGTCGAAAGGTAATCAGGATGCAAATCGCAGCTGACGAGTTCAGGTTGGATGCGGTAAAGGGATTGGTCGTGAGCGACAGCACGTTCGTAGGCCTGCTGAGTTTCCTGATTTTGCAGGTCACCAAGATGCTGGCTTAGGAAAGCTCTGCCTTGCCTTGCCAGGCAAAAGGTGCTCTTCAGTTCAGCACCAGTTCCCAGTATTTGCGGACCATCTGATACCTTTAAAGGGCGGGTATTTGATCCACGTGCACGGCGGATTGGGTACTCCTGGAAAATTTCCATTTTAAGTATCTGTGTGAGGGAGTCGTCAATGGCGTGGTGAATTGGCCTATCATGCATCAAGAATCCATCAGCTATTGAGGAAAGCTTTGAAATAGCATCCTCTTGCGTGTAGCAGATTGGTTCTTCTGATAAGTTTCCGCTGGTAGCGACGACCAAATCCGGAAAATCATCAGCTGGTTCAAGCAAAAGCAGATGCAGGGGTGTGTAAGCTAACATCACACCTAACCGATTTTGATCTGGTGCAACTGACTTGAGAATAATTCGCCCACTTTCATTTGGATCTACCAGAACAATTGGGGCGGGAGGTGACAGAAGCAGTTCAGTTTCTCCATTGCTGAGAGATACATAGCGGCTAACGGCAGCGAGGTTAAAGCCCATCACCGCCAGGGGTTTTCCACTACGATGTTTCCGCTCACGTAACCGTTCAACTGCCTGCGGGTTGGTCGCGTCGCAGAAAAGGTGAAACCCTCCCAGTCCTTTCACAGCCACAATTTTGCCTGCTTTAATGAAATCACGTGCCTGGAAAATGGCAGTAGTACCCTCCCAAATAGCTTCATTTCCAATCTGGAACCAAGTTTTTGGGCCGCAAACCGGGCAGGCAATCGGTTGTGCGTGAAAACGCCTGTCAGCAGGGTCATGGTATTCACGGGCACAATCCGGGCAAAGAGAAAAGGCTGACATGGTGGTGTTGGGCCGGTCGTAGGGAATTGCCTGGACGATTGAGTAGCGTGGACCGCAATGCGTGCAATTGATAAATGGATAGCGATAACGCCGGTTGGCAGGGTCGAATAGTTCGTGCGTGCATTCCGGGCAAATTGCCATATCGGATGGGACTGGCATAAAATCGCTGGATTGATCCGTGCTTTCGCGAATTTCAAAATTGGAGTAAGCGAAGTCAGGTAAATCGCTGACATCAAAACTTTCTATGACAGCATGAGAAGGTGGCATGGTTTGCAGATCTTCGATGAACGCGGAAATGGTTTCAGGTGAACCTGAGACTTCAATTTCTACGCCATGCGATGAATTTAAAACCCAACCTCCCAGGTGGTGTTTGGCGGCATAAGCGTATACAGTCGGGCGAAAACCCACGCCTTGCACGATTCCAGTCACTTTAATGGATTTGTTGATGAAAACCTCGCTCAGACAGCTTTGGTTTTGGCGACTTCAGCAATCAACCAAGACATCCATGCGTCAAAACCTTCACCAGTTTTGGAGGAAAGCTCAAAGCAGACCAGCCCGGGGTTGAGGGCGGCAACGCCTTGTCTGAAGTAATCCATGCGAAATTCCAGGTAAGGCAGTAAATCGATTTTGTTAATGATAAGGACATCGACACCACGATACATATTAGTGTATTTATATGGTTTATCGTCACCTTCGGGAATGGAGGCGATCAGGATGTTCTTATGTGTACCAAGGGCAAAGGCCGCAGGGCAAATGAGGTTACCAACATTTTCGATGATTACCAGGTCAAGGTCTTTCAGAGGCAATTGATCCAACGCCATTTCCGTCATCACCGCGTCCAGATGGCATTCCCCGCCGGTATTGATTTGGACTGCTGGCACGCCCTGGGCAACGATTTTGTCAGCATCGATGGTGACCGGAGCTGTGTCTCCCTCTATGACCCCCAGCTTGATGGATTCGGGGAGGTGTTCGATCGTTTTGAGTAAAAAGCTGGTTTTTCCTGCACCAGGGGAAGCCATCAGGTTCAATCCAAGGATTTTAAGCGCGTCCAGGTGTTTCTGGTTCTCAGCGGCCAATCTGTCATAGGAATCCAGTATTTTGCGAACAATTT
>DATIUL010000184.1:0-1805 GCA_035466865.1 Anaerolineaceae bacterium
CTGGCCGCAGGCGAAAGCCCCGACAACGCCAAAATTGTTGCCGAGAGTTTGTGCAAAGCGGATGCCCGGGGCGTGACAACCCACGGCAGTTATCTGCTGACACCCATTTTTGACCGGGTGAAAGTTGGGCAGCTGGCCCTGCCAACCAAGGCTTCGCTGGTTGTTAATGAGGCGGCAGTGGCGGTTGTGGATGGCGGCAACGGGTTGGGGGCTGTGGCTGGGGAACTGGCCGTTCAAACCTCCATCGAGCGGGCGCGAAGCTTCGGCATCAGCATGGTGCTCATTCGCAATACCAACAACCTTGGCTCTTTGGCCTTTTATACCGAAAAAATTGCCAGCGAGGGCATGATTGCCATGATGAGCTGCAACGCAGCACCGGCAATGGCACCCTGGGGAGGCGCTGAAGCGTTTACCGGCACCAATCCGATTGCCATCAGCATCTATACCGGAAGTGAACTGCTCTTCTCAGCGGATATGGCCACCAGTGTGGTGGCGCGCGGGAAGATTCGCCAGGCTGCGCGCGAGGGAAAAGCCATCCCAGCGGACTGGGCATTGGACGCGGAAGGAAACCCAACTACGGATGCGGCCGTTGCGCTTAAGGGCACTTTGCTGCCGATGGCTGGCCCAAAAGGCTCAGCCCTGGCACTGGCCGTGGATATTATGTCGGGCATTCTCGCTGGTGCTGAACACGCACCCAACCTCAAGAGCTTCCATGCCCCAGAAGGCAAAACGGGGGTTGGCGGGGCTTTGGTCACAATTGATATCAGCAAGTTTATGCCCCTTGCTGAGTTCAAAGACAGTATGACAGATTACATCAAGAGCCTCAAAGGCATGAAAAAAGCAAAAACTGCCAGCGAAATTTTCCTGCCGGGTGAGATTGAACACAACCGCGAGAAGACAAGCAGTGAAACCGGCATAAAACTGGACGATAAGGCTGTGGAAGTGTTGAACCAATTGCTTGAAAAGATTGGCTCGACCCACCGGCTGGAAGGCATCGGATGAGAACCATCCTCCGCGTGAATACCCGCACCAACGAGATCAAAACCGAACAGGCTTCTGATGCGCTCAACCGCATCTGTGGGCGTCAATTCCTGGCGCACATCCTTAACAACGAAGTTGAACCCACCTGTGAACCGCTTGGGCGTAGAAATAAATTCATTATTACCCACGGCTGGTTCTCGGATACGAACCTGAGCACCGCAGGGAAAATCTCGATTGGCGGCAAGAGCCCCTTGACTGGCGGGATCAAAGAAGCCAATAGCGGCGGTTACTTTGGGCGGAGGCTTTCCAGGCTGGGAATAAAGGCCGTGATTTTTGAGGATACACCGGCAAAGAAAGACAGCACCAGGATCCTGTTTATCAATAGCAGCGGTGCCACTTTAATAGAAGCCCCCGAGTTGAAGCATCTGCTGGTAATGGAGACCATTACCGCGCTAAGAACCAAGTTTGGAGCCAACATTGGCATTTTATGCATCGGGCCGGCCGGCGAGCGCCTCTTCCATGGGGCTGGCGTGGCTTGCCCGGATGACCGTGATGTTCAAATCCGCTACGCAGCCAGGGGTGGTTTGGGCGCGCTACTTGGCTCCAAGGGCATCAAGGCGGTCGTGGTGCAGGCGGACAAAACCGTGCCAGCTGAGGTTGCGGACCCGGAATTGCTGAAAGCAACCATCAAAGAAGTCAATACCTTACTTGAAATTGACCCCAAGAGTAAAAACCGCAGGCTGTACGGCACACTGGACATCATGGACGTGGCCAATCATCTTGGTATTTTGCCGACGCGGAATTTCTCAGAGGGGTATTTTGAA
>DATIUL010000185.1:0-5457 GCA_035466865.1 Anaerolineaceae bacterium
CCCTAAAAATGCCGTTGCTATCGTTTGTGGGCCTCCCATTATGACCAAATTTACCTTGCCGATTCTTGAGGATCTTGGCTTCAAACCTGATGCCATCTATACCTCACTTGAGAAACGCATGAAGTGCGGTATTGGAAAATGCGGCCGCTGCAACATCGGCCCCAAATATGTTTGCAAAGATGGCCCGGTTTTCAGTTTGGCTGAATTGCATTCATTACCAAATGAGCTTTAGGAGTATTGATGACAGCAGGTAGAGGTATAGCTCAAAAAACCAAGAACGAAGCTGAAATGACCATCCACCGTGGAATGCTAACTCGCGACTACTGGATGAAGTGGAATTTCACCAAATGTGTCGGCTGCGAAATTTGTTCCGTAGTCTGCCCTAAAGGCGCTCTTACCCATGTGGAAGCTGTGCTGGAAGACGGCCACATGGTCAAGAAACAATCAGTTGATGTAGACGAGAAAAAATGCGTCAATTGCGGTGCTTGCGTTGTCGCCTGTCCCACTCATGCTATCAGCATCACCATAAACGGCAACAAAGAAATTCCTGTCGTTGAGTATGAAGCTTTTCCCAAGTTCATTGACAAAACAATTTTCCACAAGGAATTGTTTGATTTCAGATTGAAGGATTTTGTCATAGACAACTGTTCTGTCGATGTGATTTCTTACGACGCAGAGCGCGACACCATGCGGGTGGATTTTGAAAACTGCATCCATTGTCGCCAGTGTGAAATTGCCAGTGATGGAGCTTTCGTCGTCGATCAAGCCTGGGAAGGTTCAGTCTCACTGCACACCGAACGCTGTGTTGAAGGTTGCGTCGCCTGCACGGAAATCTGCCCCACCAGTGCTCTGCATCTCAACAATGAAGGTCAAGTGACGTTAGCGGATTACTTCTGCATCAAATGTGGTGCCTGCATGCAGATTTGCCCAGTTAAACCCAAGTACGAAGAAAAGGCTTTCGAGTTTGACTCGAATGGTGTGCATGTTACGCGCACTTACCAGGAACTTGCCAATGCGGATGAACTTGCCGTTAAGGTTGAGCGCTGGCGTGTAAATCACACTCCGGTCTCCAGTGCCTCCTGGGTGGAAGCATTGCGTAAACTTTCAGATGATAAGGCTAAATCAGTTGAAATTGACCGAAAGCGTGCACTCAAACGCGCCGATTTGATCATGGCGCTGCGCGGGACTGTGGTCAGCGTGGACGCGCCAGCGGTTCCCAACAAATCTAAAAAGTAAACCAACCAAGAGAGTTCAGAAAATCTGAACTCTCTTTCTTGTATATAATTATTGCAGGTAAAGGAGAATTGCCATGCAATATTTGTTGATTTTCCCCATCGTGCTCTTGATCCTTTCATTCCTGCTGACCGAAGATGTCATAATGGGCATCTTTCTAAAGAAGCTGGCCGTGGATACTTCCGCTGAAGGCATTCGAAAGATTACCGACATACTCAAAACAGCTGGTATTCGATACCAGTTAGTCACCGTCAGAAGTCGGGGGTCCGTTGGTTCTTTCGCGGATGCACGAGCTTACGCCAGGTCAAATATTGCCATGTATAAATTCAGTGATAAACCTGGCATGGTTTATTATGTTTATGTCAGTCGGAAAAATATTCAGCACGCCAAAGAGCTGATAGCTTAAGGTCAAATCGGTCCGATTTGTTTCGGAGAACCTACAAACCAGTGACTTAATACCTACCCGTTGTGAGTTCAGAACCGTATCCGTATTTGGCAATGAAGTCGAATGACCAACCCGTGGGGCGATTGTATTCAGGGTTGCGTTCTCCAGGCTCAAAAATGAGGATCCTGGCCTTTGAACGGATCTTTCCAAATTCACTCATATCCGGGGTTGAGGCAATTAAATTTCTAAATGTACCCGAATTGAGATAATATTTTTCGTGGTCTCCTTCAACCTGCAAAAGTTCCACAACTGGATAATGGGTATGACCACTAACGATGCATTGGATGGAGGAATTTCCGGATTGAAGGCATTCTTCCTTGCTCACCATCCCAACAGGAGAGCCCAGTTTAGACTTGCTCGAAACAGGCAAGACCAGGGATTTCCCCAGACCGTAAGGTACTCCGAATCTCCATGGTTTTAGCTTCAGAAGGGGTCCAAAAAGTTGCGCCAGTATCTTATTGGCACCGCTAAACTTTTTTAAGTAGTAGTTGATATTATTGATACCGGCAAATTCATCCATTAATCGGATTAATACTGGCTCGGTAAGCTTCCAGACGTCAACTTTGGAAAGTCCAGGAGTTGAAAAAAGAAAATTCATCAGGGCATTGCCAGGCCGCACGTTATCAAATTCAAGCAAACGTCGATATACCAATCCCAAATCAGGCATATTGATAATATTGGCATCAGAGTAATATTCTCTAAAGAGGATGGGCAATTTGGCTGCAAATTCGGTGGTAATCACATCCCCAAGTACAGGCTTGTCATATTCTGCAGGGTCGATAAAAGTTGGGATTGATTTTGCGAATTTGTAAGAAACATTAAAGTTTGCAGGGTCATATTCGTGGCCGTGTTTCACCAGGACTCTATCCTGATTTTCAGTGCGCAGGATGAACTGGTGGTCAAAATATGCATCGTTCTTTGGCAGACCTAATTCAATCTGGGTCAAATGTCGTATTAAGAGGGAACTATTTAATAAGCGGTCGTGATTTCCTGGGAGATAATGCAACATAATAGGGATACCAGATTTTTCTTCAAGGGAATGGAATATATCAAGAGTTTCAGCTACGTAAGGGTCACGACAGATGGAAAGCATGATTTTAAGTAGGATCTTTTCAAAACGCCCATCAGCCTTGACATCTTTGTTATCAATGTAAGGCCGCAACTCGTCTTCCAACCATAAACTGTTTCGGTTAATCTCGAAGATATCCCCTGCCAGGACCAGGTTGATATGTTTGATATTGTTTTCGTGCGCAAGATCAACGATCTCTGAAAAAAAAGACTTGTAGACTTCAGGTGGTAAATTGTGATTAACCTTAATCTTTCCGACGTGATAAGACTGGGTTTCAGTAAAGTGCAGATCGGACATGACAATAAGCATGTTAAGAGAACTCCTCTGGCAGATTTGCCTTCGTCCTAATTCTACTCTTTACGGTTTGGGTAATTCCAATTTATAAGCCCCTCCCGCATCAGACCCAAGTATAAGAGAGCCATCGTTGGCAAAAAGGGCTGATGTATAAGTTAATTTTTGATCCAGACCATCGATAACCTGCCAGTGTTCTCCACGGTCAAGGCTATACCAAGCTGCTCCTTCACCAGTAGCTATTAACCACTTACCATCTTCATTGCTGCTTATGCTCTTTATTGGTGCTTCTGTTTCCAAAAGGTTCTGCCAATTCCCAGTGGTCATTTGCATGCGGTAAATTCCGCCTGAGGTAGCAGCATAGCGCTTGCCATCGGGTGCTATCAACAGGTCTTGCATCACTTGATTGTTCAACCCTTGAGCCATTTCAACCCAACTTGCTTCGGATTTGGCATAAACCGAACAGAAATTGGTTAAAGTACAAGCTGCCACCAAACCCTGGCTACCATCCTGGCTGAAGGCGACATCAGCAATGGATTGTCCTTCGAAACCAGCTTGCTGCCACAAATTAGCGTCTCGAATCCAAAGCCCATCCCCAGCAGTGCCAGCATAGAGTTGGCCGTTGCCCAAAGCCAGGCGCGTAACCGGTGTATTACCCGGCAAGATGCCTGATTTCTGCAGGCTTGGTAAAGACTTCTGATTGGACGCCAACATCTCTCCTGCAAGCTGTTTATCAATCGGAAAAGTGTCTGAACTGTAATCCAAGTAGGCTTCCAGATTTGGCTTGGCGACTGCGGGCATGCTAAGGTTCTGCCAGATCAGTCCGTCAAATTTGTACACTCCAGTATCTGCCGAGGCAAATAACTCGCCGTCAAAGTCATAAACAGAGGTCACATTGGTCGAGTCCAGACCCTCATTAAGTTTTTCCCAATTCACGCCACTATCAGAGGTAGTTAGTATTCCTTGACCATATACTGCGGCAATGGTTTCCCCGGGTAGCTGTGGGCTGTCCGTCAACCCAGCAATGCTCGAGGCGATAACTCCAGTCCCAGCCGGAGACCAGGAGGCAGCAGAATTGGTGGATATGTACAAACCTGTAAACTGGGTTCCGACGTACCAGCGCTGTGGATTTGTATTTGAAGCTGCAACATCGTATACAATATTTTGCGGGTTTTGAAACGTACTGGTAGCCCAGCTGGCACCGCTATTATTGGAATATGCAACACCATTTGAGTATGTCGATAAAAACACGCGTTGTCTACTTGTATCAAGAGGTCCCAGGCTGACTTTTAAAACTCCACTGCCATTGAAGTTGGTTTTTAACCATTGTTCACCCATATTATCGCTGTAATATACATAGTTTGGATCCCAGAAACCACTATACATTCTTTTACTCAGGATATCGATTGCCATGGAACGTGTCTGCAAATCAGTAATTCCATTACGTAGCGGGTTGAATGAACTTGCATAATCGATGGATCGGTAAGGCCCATGTTGGTGGTAAGGCAGATACACGATGTTGCTATCCCAAGGGTTTACGTCCACGTCGTACCAATAATCAGCGCAAGTACCTTCGATATCACCATAACGCAATAAAGTCCAGGTGACCCCCCAATCTTCGCTCCGATAAAAAGCGCCTCTATATCCCTGGCAAACAGCTGTATCGGTTATGCGCGTAACAATATAGACCACGTTTGGCCGATTTGGGTCCGGTGTAATACCGTAAACTGCATTAGTTCCAAATTCAGGTCCAACCTGTGTCCAAGTATCCCCATAGTTTACCGACCGAAACAAACCATGATTAATGCTTCCTGCAAAGACTACATTAGGTGAACTTGGAATTAAGCTCAAAGATTGAATTGCAGTACCATTAAGAATACCGTTGCCGCTTTTGAACCAGGTGGTGCCATAATCGATAGATTTAAGTACACTCCATCCATAGTTATTCGTATATTCGAAAGCGCCAGCATAAACAATATTTTGGTGCACTGGGTCGATTAAAACGGATGTGACGGTTACACCCATTGGTCCAATTGGTGTAATTGTCGGTGGATAGATCGGATTCGGGTAGGTAGTTTTGGTGGGAGTCGAAGGCTGATTTAGGATCCATGGAAGGTACTGTAAAAATTCTGGTGTACCCAATACAGCATGACTTTGATTAAATGCAACTAGTGTCTTTGTCGTATCAGTCATTGGAATTGAAGCCGCTTGTATTTGGTTTTCAATCCAAACAAATGTAACCAACAGAAAGATCATCCCTGCGATCAAGGTAATAATGAAGGCTTTGTGCAGAATTTTCACGTTGCTTCTCTCCCAACGTTATGGCTGCACTTCCCATGCCCATCAGAGCAAAGAGTGCAACACTTTCAGACAGGTCTCAACGGCATCCCCATCTACATCATGATGGGTCACAAAACGC
>DATIUL010000186.1:0-3063 GCA_035466865.1 Anaerolineaceae bacterium
GGGAAGCAAAGCGTAAGGGTTGGGAATGGTGGCGAGTTGGGATTTCAGTCAGCTTAACCTTCCTTGCCCCGGTGATGCTGCTGGCCTTAGTGGACGGGCTTTATTATTATGGCTACATCGGTCTGGCAAATTATCACAACCCAACCATTAACCTGCTCAAGCCGTTCGCTTTGCTCAGCCTGATTCTGGCACTCAAAGGATTCGAAAAATGCAAAAATCCTTTATGGGTTGTTGTTGCCTCAGCGGTGCTGGTAATACTCTCAAGCCTGATCAAACCGAATTTCATCCTGGCCTTCGTTCCCGCTCTTGGATTACTCAGTCTCTATAAGCTACTTCGAAAGCAAACCATTGATTTGCGTTTGATGATCTTTGGTTTTGCCCTCCCTAGTATTGCAATTCTCATATGGCAGTGGTCTATCACCTATCAAGCTGGAGATTACGGCAACAGCATTGCTTTGGCCCCCTTCCTGCTTGAATCGACCTACTCCAAGTTCCTTTTCCCAAAATTCTTGCTTTCAAGCTTATTCGTC
The DNA here is from genome assembly GCA_035466865.1 of Anaerolineaceae bacterium. GTDB lineage: Bacteria > Chloroflexota > Anaerolineae > Anaerolineales > Anaerolineaceae > Mesolinea. Next base: position 531 of record DATIUL010000186.1, read on the forward strand.
TTGCAGGGATTATGGGTGTTTCACAAAGTCCTGGTCAAAGATGACGCACTTTTCTTGGGTTGGATCACCCTTGTAATTGGTGTTTTGCAGAGCTATCTGCTTATTGAGAATGGCCCAGAAATGCTTTCAGGAAACTTCCGGTGGAGTGGGCAAATTGCCTTATTCTTGATGGTCGTCATTCTTACCCGCCATTCCGCCCGCTATTTCATAGCAGATTCTCTGGGCAATACCTGGCAGAAACTCTTAGGCTTTGGTACCTACCTTGCTCACCTGGCAGGCGGCGTTGTTTATTACGTCTATTGCCTTGCCTCCATCCATTACCGCTGACATCCTAAATCAATCACTTCAAAACCAACCCCACAGTTGAACCCTGACCTTATTTGAGCATGTGGGTATGTCTGTCTTTCCCAAAAAACATATCATTGATGAGATAATTATCGAAATCACTTAGTTTTCACAACTTACGAACTTAGAGGAGAGAATTAATGCTTAGAAAAGTAGTTATTGCCGGTTCCTGCAGGACTGCACTTGGAAAAATGGGTGGGTCTCTGGCTAACGTCCCCGCAGCTCAGTTAGGCGCAGTTGTCATTCGCGAAGCTCTCAAAAGAGCTGGCGTTGAACCCAAAGATGTGGACACGGTCTACATGGGTTGCGTACTTCAAGCCGCCCAAGGGCAAAACCCTGCCCGGCAAGCCGCTATCAAAGCCGGCATTCCCAACGCCACACCAGCCCTCACCGTGAATGTGGTTTGTGGTTCGGGTCTGGAAGCAGTGAATATGGCTGCCCGTCTTGTTGCCATGGGTGAAGCGGATGTGGTTGTGGCTGGCGGCATGGAGAACATGTCCGCCGCGCCTTATGCCCTCAACCAGGCGCGCTACGGTTATCGGCTTGGAGATGGCAAAATTGTAGACACGATGGTGAACGATGGCCTATGGGATGCTTTCGGACAATACCACATGGGCGTAACAGCCGAGAATGTGGCCTCCCAATGGCAATTAAGCAGGGCGGAGCTGGATGCATTCTCGCTTGAGTCGCAGCAAAAAGCGGCCCGTGCCCAGGCAGAAGGCCGCTTTGTGTCAGAAATTGTGCCAGTTGAGTTAAAAGTCAAAAAAGAAACTATCATTTTCAAAGAGGATGAAGGTATTCGCGGCGACAGCACTATCGACGCCCTGGCCAAATTGCGCCCAGCTTTCAAGGATGACGGCGTGATCACGGCTGGCAATGCCTCCACCATCAATGATGGCGCGGCAGCAGTGGTAGTAATGAGTGCTGAGAAAGCGGCCGAACTCGGAATCCAGGCTGAAGTTGAATGGCTTGGGGGTGCCCTGGCTGGGGTTGACCCGGCTATCATGGGCATCGGACCGGTCTACGCCACCCGAAAGCTCAATGCCAAATTGGGCCTTGAAGTCAAGGATTATGACCTGATTGAAGGCAATGAGGCCTTTGCCGCTCAAGCCTTGGCAGTCGCCAAAGAACTCAATTTTGACATGCAAAAGGTCAACGTGAGCGGTGGGGCAATCGCTTTGGGGCACCCGATCGGTGCCTCTGGCTGCCGCATCCTGGTAACCTTAATTCACGAAATGAAAAAACGTGAAGAGGCCAAGCTTGGCCTGGCCACCCTCTGTATTGGCGGGGGTATGGGCTGTGCTGCCGCGGTGAGGAAGCTCTGATATGGCTGAGAACAGCGCTGTCACGCTGGAACTCAAGGAAGACGTGGCGGTCGTGACCATCAACCGCCCGGAAGCTGTAAACGCACTGAACAACAAGGTGCTAACGGCCTTACAGACTACACTTGATTCCATAGACACGGCAACCGTTCGCTGCGTTGTTGTTACCGGTGCTGGCGAGAAAGCATTCATTGCCGGTGCGGACGTGGCTGAAATGGTAGATATGGATCGGCAACAGGCAAAAACATTTGCCGAATTTGGAAAGAAAGTATTTCTGGAGCTTGAAAATTTTCCTGTTCCTGTTATCGCGGCCATCAATGGCTATTGTTTTGGAGGTGGGAACGAGTTGGCAATGTGTTGCGATATCCGCCTCTGCAGCGAAAACGCCGTCTTTGGTCAACCTGAGGTTGGGCTTGGCATCACAGCGGGTTTTGGTGGAACACAGCGCTTGGGCAGGGTGATTGGCTCAGCTTCTAAGGCCAAGGAAATGCTATTCACGGGCAAAACCATAAAAGCGGAGGAAGCCCTCCAAATTGGACTGGTTAGCGCGGTCTATCCGCAAGAAGGCCTGATGGATGCCGCTCTGAACCTGGCTGCTCAGATTGCCCGCAACGCACCTATTGCCGTGCGAAACACCAAGCAAGCCTTTAATGAAGGCAGCGGTAAGGCTTTGCCAGAAGCAATGGATATTGAAACCAAGCACTTTATGGCATGTTTCGAAACTAAAGACCAAAAAGAAGGCATGCAAGCCTTCCTCGAAAGACGAAAAGATAAAGTATTCAAAAATCGGTAAGGAGAGCTTGTGATGAACATCGGAATTGTTGGCGCCGGTACGATGGGCAGTGGGATTGCCCAGGCTTTTGCAC
>DATIUL010000187.1:0-2381 GCA_035466865.1 Anaerolineaceae bacterium
ATGCCGTACCAATAGGACAATGATGGCCAGGATTGCCACTATGCCCATAATTGTCTGATTGATGTTGTACCCAGAGACCTCAGATGGGTCCAGGCGCAGGAACTCAAGCCCAAAACGAATCATCGGGTAGAGCACCAGGTAGAGAAGGAAAATATCACCCTTGAATAAAAATTTTTTCTTGCGGTTTGCATTAAACAGCAACAGCAATATTCCCGCTGCGATTAAATTCAATGCAAATTCATAAAAGAATAATGGGTGAAACCTTTCTACTGCTTCAAAGCCAGGCAGCCGATATTCGGGGGCGATTTTGATTGCCCATGGCAGGTTGGAGGGGCTGCCGTAAAGTTCCTGGTTGAAAAAGTTACCCCACCTTCCAACACCCTGAGCAATAAGCAACCCGGGCGCAATATAATCGGTCCATTGCCCAAAATGCATTTTCTTAACGGTGCAATAAACCACAAGGGCGAGGGCCCCGCCAATGACACCGCCAGGAATACCGAGCCCGCCTTTCCAAACTTCAAGAATCTGGAGTGGATGCTTAAGGTAATTTGCCGTAGTAATTCCCATTGCTGCATTTGATGCGGATGGGGTAAACACATGCCAAAGCCTTGACCCAATGATGCCAACAATCAGCAACCAGGGCAACATGTCCCAGACGATATCACCGTCCTGGCCATCTCCCCGAGCTAATTTAGAAGCCAACCAGGTGCCAATCAAGGCCCCGGTGATTATAAAGAGCGCATAAAAACGTATGATTAATGGTCCGATCTGAATTCCTTGTGGCATGCTAACCTCTCGAATTATTCTCTTTGATGGCTTGTTCCCTGACGTGGAAGAAGCGTTGCCAGGCAGTAAAGTTTGCCAGCAGCGCAATTATACCAACTGCAATCAGGGGAATCCCAAGCAGTAGACCCAAAACCATGACCACGGTTCGTTCAATGCGGGTCAAAATGCCAACCTTGGCCTCAAAACCCAAAGCCTCCGCCCTTGCCCGGGCATAGGAAACCATTACGGAACCAATTGCTGCTAAAAAGCTTAGCAATACACCGGTAGCATTGCCGTGTACGGCAAAAAAGTAACCCAACCCGGCCAGTAGCAATAACTCTTCATAACGGTCGGTGAATGAGTCTAAAAACGCCCCAAAGCGGTTGGTTTCGCCTGAAAGCCTTGCCAAAGCTCCATCCACCGCATCCAGGGGAGCGAATAAGGCTAATAGCAAGCCACCCCAGAATAAGTGACCGTGAGCAACCAGGTAAGCTGCCAAGGCAGAACCCAGCAAACCAAAAAGGGTTACCTGGTTGGCCCGTACCCCTTTTTGAAAAAGCTGCAGGCTTACCTTATCCAACGGTTCTTTGAAGGTTTTACGCAGAAATTGTTCAACATTGAATGTGCTTGGTTTCATACTGCCTCGGTTAAGGGATCTTGTTGCTCTGGAAGAATTTCTCGTTCTTTACCACCTCCCTGAGCTGGCCCAAGAACATTCCTGGCTTCGAGTTGGTCCACCAACCAGGCTGCTTTCGGATAGCCGATCCTCAATTGCCTTTGAAGATATGATGCACTTGCCCGTTTTTCCCGGCGGACTAAAGCTGTCGCCTGACGGATTAGAATCTCATCACCGGTGCCTTCTTCAACTGCCCGAACGGTGGTCTCCCAGGGGGCTTCCTCATCTTCCACGGGTTCAGGAACAAACTGCGGCTCAGCCTGCAATTCTTCCTGATACACCGGTGTAACCTCTTCCACCCACTCAGCTGGCTTTTGCGCCAACTTCACTTCTTCTTTGGGTTCAGCTGCATGCGCAGTCTTGGGTTCTTCAACCACCATCGGAAGCATCTGATTTACGGAACTATTGTGTTCCTTCCACCAGTTCATCACTTTTTCAAGCTCTTTATCCGAAACGAGGACACCCTGCGCCCGTTGTGGAATGCCAATTTCGGGATGCAGGAAGAGCATATCCCCTTTACCCAGTAAGGTTTCTGCTCCGGGTGTATCCAAAATAACCCGGGAATCCACCATTGAGGCCACTGTAAAAGCGATGCGAGTGGGGAAATTTGCCTTGATTACGCCTGTGACCACATCCGTGCTCGGCCGCTGGGTTGCCACCACCAGGTGCATGCCAACCGCTCGGGCCTTTTGTGCCAGCCTTACCAGGGAGGTCTCGGTCACTTCAGGAGCGGTCATCATCAAATCTGCCAACTCGTCAATCAGCATAACAATCCTGGGCAGCCTGCTACCACCGGAATGGTCCATGCGGGTATTGTAAGAATCCAAATTGCGGGAGTGTTGGGCTTCCAATAATTTATAACGGTAATCCATTTCACTGGTAGCCCAGCGTAAGACTGACTGGATGCGTTCGATATTGGTTTCAACTTGCCCCAGTAAAT
>DATIUL010000188.1:0-3655 GCA_035466865.1 Anaerolineaceae bacterium
TCGCTGCCTGCAATTGCCTTCGGCCGCCCGGCTGAAAAAGTTTTTTCCACCTATATTGGACAAATCGGAACCTATCCTCGCACTGTGTTTAACTTTGGCAATATCTACAATTTTTTCCCTGATGACTACGCACGCCTTGCCTTACCGGGTGTCATCCTAACGCTTCTCCTGCTTCTTGCTGGTTTATTCGCCATCCTCCGCGCTCGCAAACTCAGACTAAGCCCATCCAATTTGCCTGATTTTGCCTTGCTCTCAATTCTCATCTGTGCCAGTTTTCTGCCTGGAATGCATGAACGCTATATGTTTGCTGGCATTGTTATAGCGGTTCTTTATCTTTTTGCTCATCCCCGCCAGTTTTACATTCCGCTGATTCTCTGGATTATTGAGCCAAATGCCTATTTACTGGTTTTGTGGGGAATTAGACCTCCGATTGACTACCGGCTTTCTGCCGTGCTCCTGTTGCTTGCTATCGGATTAATAATTACCAATCTGACAATGTCAAAACCTGATGTTTCCACCTTCTTAGGTACAAACCCGGAATAAATTTAAATACGCCAGCATATCGTTCCCAGTCTGTTCTACGTTGAACCCCAGGGACAGTCTGAGGGTTATTTTGTTTGTACATGCATTGGTTTTTTGCCAATTTCAGGATTAATATGCAGGGATAAACAAACGATAGGAGTCCAAAATGCAAACTAAAATTGTTCCTAACATATGGTTTAAAGATCGAGCTGAAGAAGCAATGAAGTACTATTGCTCCATCATTCCCGATTCGAAAATAATTAGCATCGACTACTATCCGGATGAGTCCTATGATGAACACTTTAAGGGCATGCAAGGTAAAGTGTGGGCAGGCATTTTTGAAATCGGCGGCCAAAGGTTTAGCTGCATAGATGGCGGTGATGCCGGATTCCAACTTAACCCATCGTTTTCCCTGATGCTAAATTGCCGTGATCAGGCTGAGATCGATTATTACTGGTCCAAGCTTTCTCACGTTCCTGAAGCAGAACAGTGCGGCTGGGTGGTGGATAAGTTTGGTCTGAGTTGGCAAATAATTCCGGAAAACATAGAAGAATTGTTAAAGACACCGGCTCAAGTCCAAGCCATGATGCAGATGAAAAAGCTCATCATCGCTGATTTGGAAAATGCCAAGTAAGGCTGGACGCAATTCGCACAATCCAAAGAAATGCCTTGTGGATTAATCTTAGATAATAATTTGAGTATCTCTTAATCTCGCAAGGCATTTCGTGTCTGTCATGTCCAAACGCAGGGGACAAACCGAAATGAACCCTTGTTGAAGTGCTTCGTATTCATTACCGGCTTCTTCACGGCCAGTTGGCATTTCACCTGTAATCCAGTAACAAGTTTCGCCTTCACTATCAATATCTTTCTGTATACGATCGGCATAGATACGCACCCCGCCGTGGGTAAAACGCACTCCGGCAAAATCTGCGTGCGGCTTGAATGGCAGATTTATGTTCCAAATGTGACCGTGGCTGTTTTCTGATTTGAGCCCCAGTAATTGGCCTACCACTTTTACCGCGGCATTAGCGGCCGCTTCCAAGGCAAGATCGTTATCTTCCCCGTGCCGGCTTCCGTATGAGACTGCGTAACCTGGCAAACCTGCAAGAGCGGCTTCAAAGGCCGCGGTGACAGTTCCAGAATAAGTTATGTCCATCCCAATGTTATTATGGGGGTTGATTCCAGAAACCACAAAATCAAATTCTGCATCCAGCGCGCCCATTAATGCCAGCGAGACGCAATCCGAAGGTGCCCCATCGCAGGCAAAAGCTTGCATTCCTCCAGTAAGATTCACCGGCCGGATGTGCATGGGACGGGTGAGCGTCTTCACATGCCCACAAGCGGACCAATTTCTATCCGGCGCGCAAACCGTCACATGGTAGCCTGCGGTCTGCAAGGCAACCGCGATCGCCTCCAATCCGGGGTTGTCCACACCATCATCATTTGTTACCAGTACTCGTTTCAACTGCTGCATGTTTAATTCACTAATCCTTATCCAAATTGGCTAATGGCGCTTGCGTTTCTTCTTGCCGTCTTGCGTGGCCTGGGGCGGTTCCTGTGACTGGGCAGTGAGGGCAGGATTTGCTTCAGAAATCAAATCCCCTCCTTTTGTGGGCTGCGTCTTGTTGTTCGTTTCAGGCATAACAGGCCGGTAGCGGAAAATGGTGCCAATTACTTTTTGGCGCACTTCCGAGAGCAGTTCTGAGAACATCGTGCTGGCTTTTTGCTTGTACTTTGTTAATGGGTCCTGTTGGGCATATGATTCCATCGAGATGGACACGCGCAAAGCTTCCATCTTGGTCAGGTATTCCACCCAGGAATCGGTAATCGTTTCCAGCAAAAGTTGGCGATAGATGCGATTTTGGGCTTTGCCACCCAACACAGGAATGACCTTTTCCTTGTCCTCTGAGCTGATTTCCCCCAACAACGTATCCGCGATAGCGGCAAATCCCTCTTCCCCCAAGCTCTCTTTGATTAATAATTGAGTGTCTTCAGGGGTCTGTTTGAGGACAAAACTATTGGTTCGGATGTGCTCCCACTCGGCATTTCCGAAAACGGTTACAAATTTTTCTTCAGCCTTATACAAGTGAGCAAGAATATGGTCGGTGAATGCGGCAGGTGCTTTTCTATCAATCGTTTTTGCCATCGAGAAGAGATGGTTCAGGCGGTCACTTGTCTTGATCACCCGTTTATGCGAACGTGGGTCAAAAGTGACCCTGGCGCCCTGGGTGGTCAACTGCAGGGCTTTCAGTCGGGAAGCCTCATCAGAGACAGCAGCTTCCAGCAAGGCCTTATTGGTTTCCAAATCCCTGTTAACTTCACCTTCAGCCCCAAACAAACGCTCCACTCGTTTTTGCAGCGAACCGCGCACCTGGTCAAGGATGGTCGTTTTTACTTCCGCCCAAGGCTTAATGGCTAAATCAGTAGCCTTGACAGGCCAGTCTTCATTGAATCGGCGCTCCAATGTCAGTAATGCCCTGCGTACCAATTGCAGTGTCAGCCCAGCTTTTAAAGTTTCTTTAAGGGCGGGCTTCATCGCCATTGGGTTCGCGAAGAGTTCTTTTTGCTGGGCACTGCTTAAGCGCACAGGTGTCTGTACAATCGCTGTCAGCTCTGCTGCCAGGTCGTGGGGTTGTTCAGGATCAAAAGTTTCAAGGTAGGCATCCAACGAGTCGCCCCGTTCGGCCATTTGGGTTTTGAGGGTTTGGTCGCCTTTATCCAGTAACTCAGCGACGCTTCCTTCAAGATAAGTGTTTTCCGCGTCCACAGCCTCTCGGCTCATCTGCAACAATTTTTCTTTCAAAGCTTCACTGGAGCTCGGAGTTCCCAACACAGCCATTGCCAGACTTTGAGCGAAGGACGGATACTCAACCCATGGGGTTGAAATTGCTGGCTGAAGATCTTCCAGATAGGCCAACAACTTCCAGAGGTCTTCCTTATTCTCGAAAGCGGTCGTTACCCGGGCTTTGAGTTCAGTTTCGAGCATCTGGTTAACGTCTTCGTGAAGGTCGTCCTTCATAAAGATCTTATCCCTCTGCAAATAGATGCGGTTGCGTTGGGAGTTGAGCACGTCATCGTATTCCAACAGGTGCTTGCGGACGTCAAAGTTGGCGCCTTCCACCCGGGTTTGCGA
>DATIUL010000189.1:0-3374 GCA_035466865.1 Anaerolineaceae bacterium
TCGCCAAATTAAAGGGCATGACAGCCAATGAAATTGGCATGGTTGCCACTTTAAATGCCAAACAGCTTTTCAAATTTTGAGAAAACGGCAGCCATCATTCAGGCTGAATTCTGATTTCAAGCCGCCCATCAACCTCTTTAATTTCTGCTGGAAGCGTTGCCTCAGAAGTTTCAACAACATCCGGGGTTTCCTCTGGAAATACTTTCACGGGAATTTCTAAAACCTCAGGCACCTTTGGTTCCTCAAACTCTTGTTCTGGTAGTGCTGCCAGTTTCTTAGGGGGATGAGCTTTAACCCGATGATGTTTAAGCTTGTAAGAAGGCACCACCTTTAAGATTTCGAGCGAAGGACGCTTGTACCCTAAATCAACCTGTCTTTTTGGCAGTTTGATGGGTTGCGGGGTAAGGTCTTTATAGGGAATCTTACTCAACAGGTGGCTGATGCAATCCAGGCGTGCCCAGCGTTTGTTGTTGGCGTCCACCACATACCACGGGGAATTGCTGGTATCGGTAAAGCGGAACATTTCATCTTTGGCCCGCGAGTATTCCACCCATTTAGTACGGCTGGCCATGTCCATTGGGGAGAGCTTCCAGCGTTTGCGGATGTCGTGAATGCGTTCTTGGAATCGGCGTTCCTGCTCCTCATCATCAACGGAGAACCAATACTTGATAAGGATGATGCCGGAGCGGATGAGCATATTTTCAAACTCTGGGACGCTGCGAAAGAACTCCTGTACTTGTTCTTCTGTGGAGAAGCCCATCACGCGTTCAACACCCGCGCGGTTATACCAGCTGCGGTCAAACAGCACCATCTCACCTGCGGCTGGCAGGTGTTCGACGTAACGTTGAAAATACCATTGAGTTTTCTCACGTTCGGTTGGTACTGCCAGGGCAACGATGCGCACAATACGGGGATTCAGGCGGTCGGTAATACGCTTGATTACGCCCCCCTTGCCGGCTGCATCGCGACCTTCAAATAAAACGACAACTTTTAGGCCTTTTTCCTTGATCCAGCCTTGCATCTTCACCAGCTCAATTTGCAACTTGAGAAGTTCGGCTTCGTAATCTTTTTGTGAAATGGGTTTGCGGTCTTTGTAATAGCGGTTGGTGATGTTCTGTGGCCCTTTAATTTTCTTAGGGGCAGCTTTTTCCTTTGCTGAAGCCATGTCTCTCCTCATTTCCCGCGATTTTGTTCGCGTTTGTAGTCCACAAAGCGGTAACCGATTCCTCGTTCTGTCAGGATATATTGGGGGTTTGAAGGATCTTTTTCAAGTTTATTGCGTAGGTAATTAATGTAAAGTCGCACGTAATGGGGTTCGTTATCGTATTCGTAGCCCCAAACTTTTTGCAGGATCTGGTCGTGGGTGAGCACCCAGCCCGCGTTTTTAACCAGGTGGTTGAGCAAGCGGTATTCGGTTGGCCGTAATTTGACTTCCTGACCGTCAATGAAGACTTGATGGCGGCCAAAATCAATTTTTAAACGGTCATCCACTTCCACCAGGCCCTCTTCAGAGTCGCCGGCGAAGTTGCCGCGCCGCAACACAGCGCGGATACGGCTAGCCAATTCCTTGGGGCTAAAAGGTTTTGTAACGTAGTCGTCTGCTCCAAGTTCAAGCCCTTTGACTTTGTCACCTTCTTCACCTTTGGCGGTCAGCATGATCACAGGCGTGTTACCCACTTCTCGGATCATTCTCAGTACCGTGAACCCATCCAGGTCTGGCATCATCACATCCAGGAGTACCAGGTCTGGAATGACAGCCCGCAAACGGTCCATCGCCTGGGCGCCATTGTTGGCTTCAAAGACTTCAAAACCATCCTGTTCCAGATTCAGGCGAATAATTCTGACCAAGCCGCGTTCATCATCCACGACAAGAATTCGGTATTTGTGGCTAGATTTTTCCATGTACCCTCTCAAGAAACTGAAATCACGATTGCACTAATATTATCAGTACCTCCGGCTTCATTAGCAAGAGCGACCAGGCGGCTGGCCGTTTCCGCGTTTTGCCGACCAGGGCGCAGATATCTGGCCAAAACATTCTGCTCAACCAGCCCCCAAAGCCCATCTGAACACAGCATGAAAACGGTGGCCTCACTGAGTTTTAGCTTACCCAGATCAACCTTAAAACCCTCTCCCTGCCCTAGCGCGCGGAAAAGAATGTTGCGTTGGGGGTGGTCACGGGCGGCACTGCTTTCGATTTGGCCAAGGTCCACCAGCCGTCGTACCAGCGAATGGTCCACGGTCAGGCAGCGCAAGCCTTCAGATCGTGTATCGACATACAGGCGCGAATCACCAACGTGACCAAAGTAGGCCATGGTGTCGGCAATCAAAAGAAGGGTTAAAGTAGTGCCACTTCCCTGGGCCTTTGAAAGCACAGCATCTTGAGCCTCTAGAATGGCTTGGTTAATGGCATTCTCAATGAAGCTATCCTCTGCTTCCACTTTTTCTGCCAAAAGCGGTTCCAGCAGATGGGTCATCAGGTAAGCTTTGACGGTTTCAACAGCCGTTTTGCTGGCCAATTCTCCGTGCACGTGGCCGCCCATACCATCCGCCACGATATAAAGGCCTAGCGCCCCAACCCATTTAGGTTCGGGGTCGCGTGAGCTAAATGTAAAAATCGTGTCTTCATTTTTGTCACGAGTTTTACCATTGGCACTCTCTGAAATTGCGTACAGAAAAGGAGGTTGGTGCAAGCCCTCAGCGAGGAGGTTTGGCTTGGTGTCCGCTGGTGTTTCCTTTTTACCGAACCATTTATTTAAGATCACAAAACTCCAAACTATGGCGTAGCTGTAGGAAGGTTAATCAAGGTCAAATATTCTTCGGCAGCCCATCCGGTACGGTTCTTGTCATAATTTGCTTCCAACTGCCACCAGGTAAAGCCATTCTTCTCAACTGGTCCACCGATGATCTTAAATACTTCTTCGTCCATGGCGATGAATTGGGTGAGTGCTTCTGTGGTCGCGCTTTGCCGAATGCGCAAACCCGCCCCACCTGTGTTGGAAACCTTGGCATAGGCCCCGATGCCCATAATTCCTGGAAGGGGTCCAAGTTCGGGCGTGGGTGTGGGGGTGAAAATGCTGGTAGGAATGATGGTAACGGGGGTTTCAGTTGGCGCAGGCAGAATCGTGACAGCGAGCGGTGTGAGTGTGGTTTGTGGAGTTTGAGACCTCCCAGCGCCTATGCGCAAAAACATGTATGCCAAGCCGAGCAGTAAAGCTGCAAAAACGATGGCTCCGACATAAGCCAGGGGGTGAATTCTGGGTTTCGAGGGTTGGTTTGGCATCATCTGTTGCCAATTATATCAGTCTCAAAATGTTGCTCTTTAGTCTGTAAAAAAGGCAAAATAGCAGGTGGTAAAATCGCTCTATGCTCTTAAG
>DATIUL010000190.1:0-4139 GCA_035466865.1 Anaerolineaceae bacterium
TACCGGTGCATACCTCTCCGGTAGAAAATTTGTGCCAATTCCAGAAACCCGCCGCGAAGGTAATGGCCACTTCCTGCGGATTGTCAACGCGGAAGAAAACAACTTGAAAAACCTGACCGTGGATATTCCATTGGGTAAACTGGTTTGCATCACCGGCGTTTCCGGTTCGGGTAAATCCACCTTACTGGTGGATATTCTTTACGGCAGCCTGGCCAGGCAGCTCATGAATGCACACACCACTTCAGGCAAAGTTGAGCGTATCGATGGCGTGGAGTATCTTGACAAAATTATCAATATTGACCAATCACCCATCGGGCGCACCCCGCGTTCAAACCCGGCCACCTATACCGGACTTTTCGACGACATTCGCGACTTGTTCACCAGCTTGCCAGAATCTAAAATTCGCGGCTATAACAAAGGGCGCTTTTCGTTCAATGTGAAGGGCGGACGTTGTGAATCCTGCCAGGGGCAGGGCGAATTGCGTATTGAAATGCAGTTTTTACCTGATGTTTATGTGCCTTGCGAAGTTTGCCATGGCAGCCGTTATAACCACGAAACCCTGCAGGTAAGCTACAAAGGTCTGAACATTGCTGAAGTATTGGCAATGACCGTTGAACAAGCCTTGGATTTCTTTGTTGCATTCCCCAGCATCCAACGCAAGCTGCAGACGCTTTTGGATGTAGGTTTGGGATATATTAAACTCGGACAGCCCGGTACCACTCTCTCCGGCGGTGAAGCCCAGCGCGTCAAACTTTCTAAAGAATTAGCCAGACGGGCAACTGGCAAGACCATTTACGTGTTGGATGAGCCTTCGGTTGGCTTACATGCCGCGGATGTGCATAAACTGATCGAAGTGCTGCAGTCATTGGTTGATTCAGGGAATTCAGTACTGATTATCGAACATAACCTGGATATCATCAAAGTTGCAGATTGGGTCATTGACCTTGGCCCCGATGGCGGTGACCGCGGCGGTGAATTGGTTGCCGAAGGTACGCCTGAAGTAATCTGCGCCAACCCCAGGAGTTACACAGGCCAATATCTACATAAATATGTGATGGATCATCATTCCCGAACATGCGATGTCAAAACCCCACAACCGGCCAAGCGCAGCAAATAGGAGGGGATTTGGAAATTGTATTTTCTGAATGCGTACCTGAAAGAGATGAGCTTTTCAGTTTATATCACGCGATGGGTTGGAGTGATTTCTTAAAATTAGACGCAGATGCCATTTATCTGGCTTCGCAGAACAGTTTCTTCGTTGTCTGTGCTTACGCAGGTGATAAGTTGGTTGGTACGGGCCGGGTCGTATCTGATGGAGTTTTAAATGCCTATCTCTGTGGCCTGGGAGTTTTGCTGGAATATCGTCATCAGGGCATAGCCCATAAATTGACCGAATTATTGCTTGCACACTGCCAGGAAGCCAAATTACACGTCCAATTCTTCTGCAAAGAGCATTTGCAGCCTTTTTACGAGCGACAAGGCTTTGAACGGTTTGCCATCGGTATGCGGCCTAAGGATTGAAAATCCTCGTTATTCCAGGTAAGTAGGATTTATGAGCATTGAAAAGACCACCGTGATGCGAATTTTGGAAGCAACTGGGATTGCTTACAAGTATTTCGAGTATGGCTCTGGCCAGGCAACAAACGGCGAGGAAGTTGCCAGGCTCTTGGGTAAATATCCGCAGACGGTGTTTAAAACTCTCGTTACGGTTGGTAAATCCGGTAAGCATTATGTATTTATGCTGCCCGTAGCCGAGGAGCTTGACCTCAAAAAAGCAGCCCTTGCCGCTGGGGAAAAATCCATCGAGATGATTAAATCCAAGGAGCTTTTACCCCTAACCGGTTATGTACACGGGGGTTGCTCGCCTATCGGGATGCGAAAAACCTTCCCCACCTTCATCGATGAGACAGCTCTGCTTTTCGACACAATCACATTCAGTGCTGGTAAAGTTGGTATCCAGGTGGAAATGCCGCTCTCAAGCCTGCAACAATTAATTTCAATAATTCCAGCTGACCTCAGCCAGGTTTAGCTGCCAGGAAACGCCAAAGCGGTCTTCAACCCAGGCAAACAACTCACTAAAACCATAATTATCCGCCGGCATCAATACTTTTCCACCATCCGCAAGTTTTTTCAGGATCTCCCTCAGTTCATCCGCTGACTCACAATACAAGAAAAACGAAAAAGAAGGTGTGAAGGTGAACCCATGCTCAATTGGGCTGTCGTTGACGAGTACTTCCTGGGCTTTAAGACTTAAGCGAGCCATTTTTACCTGGCCCGGGTTAGGCTCTTCTGCAGAAAACTCAAGGTAATCCAGCACTTTAACGTCTGGACTAAGAGTCTTGTAATATTCAAGCGCGGCCTTGGCTTCGCCTTGAAACATCAGGAAAGGCATAACTTTTTTCATAGTAGCTCCAATAAATTGATTATGCTGAAAAACCTGACATTATTCAAATTTTAATTTTGTACATGGGTCAGGGAAATCGTGGTCAATTTAAGGATTCCATAGGCGGAAAACACATTTTTCGCCCGTGATATACTTGACAAAACGCTGATTGCGCGTGTAATATGCAATCATAAGACTACTGTGCCGATCTCGAAAGGATTGTGATTTATGGCCAAGAAAAAATCAAGCAGCTTACTTTCCTCATACCGAAAGAAACGCCAATCGGGGCGGACATTTTTATTCGTCCTTATCGGTCTATTGATCCTTGCTGGTCTGGTCCTGGTCGGCCTTTGGGCTTTTGGTAAGCTTGGCGGCGGTGCTTTGCCGATCTTCGCTACCAAGACCGCCACCGCTACAGCAACCGCTACGGCTACTCCAGAAACTCCAACCATTGCACCTACCCGCACGGCGACTGCCACAGATACACCAACCATTACACTGACCCCAACGCCAAGCGAACCCTTTGACTATGTTATTCCGCCTGAATTTACCTCCTGCTATGACTTGGTTGAGCAATTCAAGACTACTTTGCAGCTCTTCTATCAGGTAAATGGCCTGACCGATTGTGTTGTACGTATCGGCCAGACAGTCAAGATTCCGCCACCTGGCGCAAAGCTACCCACTGAAACACCGCTGCCCACCGATATTCGCCCAGGCACGGTCATCGATGTGCGTGTTGAACCCGGTGCCAGCCTCAAGTCCATTGCTGACTTCTACCTCTCCACAATCGACCGCATCATTGCTGAGACCAACAAGTATTATGTGAGCCAGGGTTTGGCTACCATCACAGCAGACACTTCGCTGCAGGTGGACCAACTGCTCAAAGTACCGGTAAGGTTGGTGACCCCCGTTCCAACGGCTACAGCTACTCGCACCAGTACACCTAACCCGTAACGATTTGATCAAGCCAAAACCGCCTCATCAGGGGCGGTTTTTTTATTACCTACCCTGGGTTGTTATGCGAGAATTAGAAATCCGGAGATCCTTAACTAATTATGAAAGAACCCGATCGCAGATCGGGTTCTTAATTCTTGAAGCTAATAATCCTATTTTGACGGTTCATCCATCACGATAAAGGCTAATCTCAAGCTGATGGCTTGGCATCACCAATTGGTTGCTCGAGCTCGGGAACATAATTGTATTCACGAATGGTCCGACCATCGTGTTCCAGGAAGTAATTGAGCAAAACCCGTAACAGGATAATGGCAAAGAGAACAATCAAATCGTAGGTGGAAGGTGAAATTGCCAAGCGCAAGATATCGGCAGCGACGGCGAATTCCAAGGCCAGGCTGAGTTTATGCCCCATATGCAGGCGAATGGATTCAGTATCGCTGATCTGATAGGTTAGCGGCTTGCGCCTGAAGTTTGTACGCAGATACTGCAGTAAACCTTGAACAGATGCCACCGCGATGACCAGGGTGGCAAAGAGTTCATTAGCAACCACTGCGTAGCCAACGACTGTCTCCAACAGGTGTTCCCCTGGGATAGCGACAATCTCGCCAGAAAGCGATGATGTAGCCGCGATTTTCAACAAAAAGACCAGGCCAGCAATCAGAACCGTCGGCAGAAAGTAGCGTCCGATAGAAGAACCAGCATGGCTTCTGCTTTTAGGTCGATTTTCCCCATCGTGATGGCGTGTTTGCCTTGGAGATGGGTCCTGCTCAGAAAAAACTTCACTCATATTCATACCTCTTTG
>DATIUL010000191.1:0-19822 GCA_035466865.1 Anaerolineaceae bacterium
TGAATGCAAGATCAACGGGGAAAAAACAGGCAATTGGAGCCTCAGAATTGAAGCTTTTGATGGAGAGCGGCAGGTGGTCACAGTAAATTCTCCCATCGGCGCTGAGACCTTGCTGGCAATCCCTGAACCAATAAAGTGGACACCGGAAAATCCACATCTCTATGATTTACGCGTGCAATTGTTGAAGGACGAAAAATTAGTAGACGAGGTGGCAAGCTACTTCGCCATGCGCAAGTTCGGCAAAAAACAGGATGCCTCAGGCTATTGGCGCTTCACACTGAACGGAGAAATCCTCTTTCTTTACGGGCCTTTGGATCAGGGTTATTTTCCGGACGGACTTTATACCGCCCCCAATGCGGCCGCCATGCGCTATGACCTCGAGTACACCAAGGCAATCGGATGCAACATGGTGCGCAAGCATATCAAGGTGGAACCGTTAACATGGTATCGGGCTTGTGACGAATTGGGCTTAATCATTTGGCAGGATATGCCCAATGGCGGCCATAAGTGCGAGGATTGGCTGTCGGTTTTCACCATTTTTACCGGTTTTCATCGCAACGATCGCAACTTCTTGCGGCGGTTCGGGCGCACGGATGAAGCCAACCGCGCCAAATTTATTGAAGAGCTGAAAGAGATGATTGCGCATCTTTACAACATTCCAAGCATCGCGGTTTGGGTTCCATTCAACGAAAGTTGGGGTCAGTTTGAATCCCTAAAAACTGCTGAGCTTGTCAAGCAACTTGATCCGACCCGCCTTGTGGATCATGCCTCAGGCTGGTTTGACCAGGGCGGAGGAGACTTCCAGAGCCGGCATGTCTACTTTAAGAAGTTGAGCGCTTCCCAACCGGACCAGCGGATATTGGCAGTTACCGAGTTTGGCGGTTATAGCCTGATGGTACCAGGCCACACGTGGGATGAAACAGTCAAGTTTGGCTACCGATTTTTGGATTCGGAAGGGGCATTAACCAAAGCTTATCTGGATTTGCTAACAAACGAAGTTAAACCGCTGATTGCCAAAGGGCTTGCAGCTGCCATTTATACTCAAACTACGGATGTGGAAGCGGAAGTGAATGGTTACCTTACATACGACCGTAAAGTGGAAAAAATGGACCGCGAACGCATTCGTCAGCAGCACGAGGAACTCATCCGTTTGGGTTCGGTGGATTAATCCTTTTTGATTTTTCCCAGGCAAGGAGTGTTGAAAAACACTTCGGTTTAGTGATTTCTACATTGCCAGAATTGCATGATAAATATTCAGGACAAAAAAACGGAGCGCATATTATGCGCTCCCTATGCAAGAAACGAAAGATCCAAAAACTACGAAACAAGAATGGTCCTGATGAAGTCGTTTGTCAGGTGGCTACTTATGTTTTCGTCTGGATGATCGTTTTCAATTTTGCCCTTGTAGGGAGTGTTGAAAAACGCTCCGGCTCTTGAATTTCCTGGCATCTAGCGATGAAGATGTGTGATCCTTTAAAAAGGAGCGCGTATTATGCGCTCCTAAAGTTAACAAAACATTGTTGTGGCCCTAAGCTGTCCAACCCTAAAAGCCTAAGGCAAGACCTTACTTTGCAGGCAGAGCAAAATCCAACACGGCATTATTGGTGGCATCTGTCACCCAGACATGCCCATCCTTGCTCACCGCAACACCGTTGATAATGCCCATCAGGTAGGAATTGTCAAAACCGCCCCAGAGTTGGATGAACTTGCCGTTCTTGTCAAAGTGCAAAACGCGACCACCCGCAGGATCGGTGACGTAAACATCATCATTAGCGCCTAAGGCCAGGAATGGTTTATCTTCAAGCGATTGTGAAGACCAGGCGTCCACGTCCCAGGTTAATTCAGCCGCAAAGCTGCCATCAGCGCTGGGCTTGAATACAGCCACGCGGTTATTCCAGGCATCAGCAATAAAGACACGTCCGTCTGAGGCAATTGCCAGCCCAACGGGTTCATCCAGTTGGCCCAACTCCAAGCCCCGGCTGCCGAATTGGGTGATGTAATTTCCATTGCTATCAAAAACCACTACGCGTTGCTTGCCGGTATCGGTCACATAAACGCGATTGGATTGATCTATAGCAATCCCCCTGGGTCCCCAGAATCCATCAACCTGCCCATTGACCGTAAAGCTGCCCCATTTAGTAACAAAGCTTCCGTCGGGAGTAAAAACCTGGATACGGTGGTTCCATGTATCCGCGACGTAGACCTTGCCATCATTTCCTACTGCGACCCCCCAGGGTTCATTAAAAGTGCCGTCAGGTGAGTTGATATCCATCTGTCCGGAGGGTGCGCCCCAGGAATTGAGGAACTTACCATCCTTGTCAAAGTGCACAATCAGATTGTTGCGGGAATCCGCAACGAAATAGCTGCCATCCGCAGATGCGGCCAATCCGCGTGGTGCATTAAAGGGTGTATCGTTCAGATTTGCTATGGTTTTTACTGGTTCCAGACTGATTGTGCCGGCTTTGTAGGGATCTTCTTTGACCGTCTCTGAAGCCTGCGGAGCCGCACCAAACTCCCATAACTGGGCAGCGAGGTCTTTGCGGATATAGAGCCGCATCGTGTTTGAAGGCTCCCATGTGGCGACAGTAAGATCGGTCCTGCCAGAAATCGCAGCGTATTCTGTGTAATCACGATTGAACCAAATCTGCCATAACGCTGAACGCATGGCCGGATTGAGGATGGCATTCTTGATGTTAGGCCAACTCCACTGGCGGTAATCTTCGGTTGGCCACCACATGCGTTTGTAGGTATACATGTAGTAATTATTGCCAACGACAGGGCTGATCTTGTCATAATTTTCCTGGCCAACCATTATGATGGGGTAGTCACGAAGGGTTTTGGTTAACTGTTTATCGAAGTCGTAACGATTGGTAAAGTGACGGGTGTACCACTGAA
This sequence comes from Anaerolineaceae bacterium, assembly GCA_035466865.1. Classification (GTDB taxonomy): domain Bacteria; phylum Chloroflexota; class Anaerolineae; order Anaerolineales; family Anaerolineaceae; genus Mesolinea. The sequence goes on from DATIUL010000191.1 coordinate 2,896, forward strand.
GGGGATAGCGCACATTGTCATCGTAAGCAATCTTGAGGGATAAATCGCCTGAAACCCGTTTGGAGATGGAAACCAACTGGTTATAAACATTTTTCATGTCTTCGGAAGAATGCGCATAGACAAGGAATTCCTTGGCATTGTCATATTCAATGTAGGCTGCTCTCCAAGACGTACGGATAGTGAGTACTGCCAGGAGGGAGAAAAAGCCCAACAACATGAAGCGACCAATTTGATGGCTTTGCCAACCTTTGAGGGCTTTCCACAAACCCAGGCCGAAGGCTGTTGACCCAATGAAGGCCAGCAGGAAGGTACTGGTATTCTGCAGGCTGACCAAATCTTTGCCTGCAAAGGGTGGGGTTGTACCAAAAACTGAGCCCACCATGTTAACGAAGGCGATAATGAACGCCAGGCTGAGCCCGAAAACCAGCCAACCGCGTTTTTGTTTAATTTGTTCCCAATCAATATGGTGGCAAAGCCAGGAAAGCGACCAGCCACTGGTTAAAATCAGGGGCATGGTGATGTGGGTTGTCAGCCAGGGCATCCTTTCGCCGGCGGCCGTGAAAGCTAAAAGGCTCATCAACGACCAATATAAGAGTAGAAATACGGTTGGCGAGCTTTGTGAGGTAGTAGTGTCCAATATTGGTTCAGGGAAAGCCCTCTCCCAGAAAGAAGCTTTTGCTTGGTCCTCAGTATTGACAACTGGGGTTTCAAGTTCGGAGGATGCTTCTGTGTGGACAGATTCAAGTTCGCCTATAATCTCGTTTACAGGCTCCGTTTCTGCTCGCTCAAGTGCTGCCGTTTGGGCAAGAGTTGGAGATAGAAAGGGTTCACCGAGGAGATTGAAGAGTAGTTTTTTCTTGATAGCGAGGATAAACGCAGTCAATGCTCCTATTGCAGGCAAAAACTCGTAGATTGGAATCTGTAGGAAAGCATAATAGTATAGGGGCTGGGTGCCGCGTTGAACGGTTTGTTGGGATATCCAGTAACCAAGGGCACCTTGTAAACCGATAAAGAAACCCTGACCCTGGGTGAAGACGGAAGTGTACAAGACAAGAAAAATTGTCCAGAATATGGCAGCTGCCTTCAGCCAGACTGAACGCCACCACTTGAGCCCTAAGAACATGGAAACACTACCCAGGACAGAAAGTGAAATTACAGACCTGACTATCCCTGCGGATGAGTAATCCTCTGGGTTAAAGCCCAACACTTTCAACACCAGCGCTCCCAGCAGCGGCAGCACAAGCAGCATTTGAAGAGCAATCAGATTAAAACTGCGCATCGAGCGCAGCTTCTTTCCCAGTCCCTTAACCAGGCCCCAGAGTGCGTAAATAAGGGTACCCAGGAGCAAAACACCAGACCCTAAAAGTGGCAGACGGGAGGCAAAGATCGAATTCTGGGTTGGGGTAACGGTGCCAGCATTTAACAAATCAGACTTGGCAACTTGGGCAACCTCGGGCATCGGGGCTGCGGCTTTATGCAGCATGTACATACCGAGGAAAAATACACCGGCAAGGATTACCAATTCAAAACCCAGGATGAACTGACGTTTGTATTTTTCGTCGGACCATTTTTGTTTCAGGGAATCAATCAGGAAGAGAACTGCGAGGAAAATGCAGGACTCAGCAGTAAAAATGCACGAAGTAGCTTTATCTGCATAATGAAAGCCCGTTATAAGAGCCAACCACAATAGCCACTTGGTTTCACCCCCTTCGAGGTATCGAAGGAAAAGCCAAAGCATGACCACGCCCCAAAACACAATATAGATTTCGTTGCGCGTATAGCGGCTGTAGAAAAGTATATAAGGAGATATCAACATCAAGAAACCAGCAAGGATTGCTCCGAGCCGTCCCAGGTAGCGCTTCCAGGCGAGTAGCGTAAAGACGACGACAGCTACGCCAAAAATTGCGTAAGGCACCCGGGCAGAAAAGTCAGAATCGCCAAAGAGGGCATAAGAAAGTGCCAGCATATGGAACTGGAAAGGACCGTGGGTAACTGGGTTGTAGACATAAGTATTGAAACTGTAAGCAGGCACAACATGATTGAGTTCATCATGCGAAATTGTGCGATCGCCGACGTTGATAAAGCGGGAAAGAATGGTGAGCAGAATGATCAGCCCAACCAGGAGCTTTTCAACGGTTAGTCCGGGTAGCCAATTAGCTACCGGCCGGTCCAACCATCGCTCAATGGTTTCGCTGCGGGTCGGGTTATTGTCAGGAATTTCCATTTCAGCCATAAATCCACTCCGAGTAGTATTCATTAACCTTAAAACTATACTGTAGACGGCCAAAACTGACAAGTAAAGGAACGAGGGCTAATTGTCTTGTGGCTGAAAACATGAGGGATAAGGAGGGATGAGATAAAATTTATCTATGAAAAATTTCTACCTGGCAGGTGTAGCACTCCTTCTGATATCGTTATTGTCAGCCTGTAAACCAATGACAGAGCCAACTCTTACTTCAACGGCTGTGATATTCGAAAATTCAGAGCTTCTGCAAACTTCCATCGCCAAGGTAACATCTGAAGCAGCAAAGACGCAAATGGTTGCGAAAGCCACCCAAAACCCATTAGAAACCCAAAATGGTCCGTACCCTTCAGCAACCAATACTCCCATTCCATTGCCGACTGAAACTCCTATTCCGCCTACACCCACTCTACCCTGCAACCTGGTACAAGCAGGCAATCCGATTGATATCAGCATTCCGGATGGCTCAGTTTTTTATCCTGGTCAGGAATTTGTCAAGACATGGCGCATCACAAATGGAGGCAGCTGTGCCTGGACCATGCTCTACAAGTACAGCTATTATTCGGGTAATCCAATGGGAGCTCATCAGGAAAATCGCTTGATTACCGAAGTACAACCAGGACAGGTTGTAGATATCAGCGTCCCCTTTACCGCACCTGAGAAATTGGGTGAATTTGAAAGCGCATGGATGATGCAGGATGAAGCAGGTAATTTCTTTGGCATGGGTTTAAATGCAGATGCCCCATTTTATGTAAAAATCAGAGTGGAAGCAGCCCCAGCAGCAACCACTTCTAACCCTTAAGAGGTGAAAATGAACCTAAGTGATCCCGAAAACATGCTTGCGTATATTGATGCCCTGCCTGATGACCTTGAAAAAGCCTGGGCACTTGGCCAGGGCTATGAAATGCCGAAGCTGCCCATAATCAGAAAAGTCTGCATAGCTGGAATGGGCGGGTCTGCCATCGGTGGCGACATGCTGACTAACTTTCTGGCTAAGGGAGGTAAGGTGCCGATTGTTTGCTGGCGTAATTACAACCTGCCAAATTGGGCATCTGGCGAGGAATGCCTGGTAATTTGTTCATCTCACTCGGGCAATACCGAAGAAACCTTGAGCGCCTTTGAGCAGGCACTAAATAATGGCTGCTCCATACTTGCCTTCTGCACGGGTGGGAAGTTGGAAAAACGGGCTCGGGAGGCTGGAAAACCTTGCTGGATTTTTGAACATCATGGCCAACCGCGTACAGCCATACCATTTGCTTTTGGCATCCTGTTGGCTTTTATGCAACGGGCCGGATTGGCGGAGTTTGACGCAACTGAAATCAGTGAGGCAGCTGCGGTCATGCGCGCCCAGCGCGAATTACTGACAGCCAGTTCACCTATCCACAAGAACCCTGCCAGGCGGCTGGGAGGGCAACTGCTGGGACGCAATGTCATCATCCTGGGAGCCGGCGAGAACGAAGTCATTGCCCGGCGCTGGAAGGGGCAAATTTCTGAACTGGCCAAAGCCTGGGCATCCTTTGAAGGCTTGCCCGAGATGAACCACAATGCACTGGCAGGTTTGAGGTCCCCTGGAAGCCTGTTTGAAAATACATCGGCGATTTTCTTGCGGGCTGAGATGGACCACCCGCGCAATAAGATCCGCATTGAGCACAGCATGCAGCAATTCCTGGTTGCGGGCATGGCAGTGGATTCAGTGCAGGCCCTTGGGCAGGGTCGCCTGGCACAGATGTGGAGCTTGCTTCAATTTGGCGATTATGTGGCGTATTACCTGGCGCTGGATTACGGCGTTGACCCGACCCCTATTGAGGCCCTGAACGCACTTAAACGAAAGTTGGCTTCCTAACATAAGCCTTAAGACAACAAAAGAGCCTCGTTTTGAGGCTCTTTTGGTTTGGTTTTACCATTTGAAGAGGCAATTAAAGCCTAGCGCCACACCAATCAGCAGCAGCGGTATGCCGATGATTGCCCCAATGATCGTGGCGGTTAGAAGTTTACCCAACAAGATAAAGATAACCGCCAGAATGAGGCCAACGAAGCGTCCGCAGAGGCTAATAATGAAGAACGCAATCTTCAATGGCAGATAGATCGGCCAGAGAAACCAGGGCACATTTTTTCTATTCGATATAGCAGTCATTTTCAACTCCTTTTTGGACAATTTGTCCTAACCATAAGTCTACGGAATTAATGACATTGACCCAGTAGATTTTCTATTGAAGCAAATGAATTTGTTGTCAAGGTTACTGCTCAGGAGAGAAAAATATGTTCGAAAAATTAGAGGTTTTACGGGCTGCCTTTTATGCTAAATTCTGTTATAATACCGCTCGCTCGGAGAGGTCGCATAGCTGGCCTAGTGCGCTCGCTTGGAAAGCGGGTATATCGCAAGGTATCGTGGGTTCGAATCCCACCCTCTCCGCCAGAAGTACTTATTACAGAAGCCATATTATTATGGCTTCTGAATTTTTAACAGATAAGATTTTTGAGGTATTAGTCTTCCAGGCCTTGCCTAGCGCCTACAATATTGTTCGTTACATTTCTTGGCTTTGAGAATTTGATGATGTGATAGCTCACCGCAAGCCCGAGGCTTGGGAGCAGAATTTTTAGCCACAGGAGCTGGGTAAAGAATGTGCTAAGAATTATTGATATCCAGAGTGTACTCAGGCTGATCATGACGTGCTTCTTTGAAAGCCCACTGCCTTGCTGGTAATTGCGCACGTGCGCGCTAAAAAATGGAATGCGCATCACTCTGGCCTGTAACTTTGGTACAGTGGCAAAGCAGCCCGCGGCAGCAAGCACAAAAGGGGTAGTGGGAAGGATTGGCAGTACCAGTCCCAGCGCACCAAGCCCAAGCAGAATGAACCCTGCAATCACCCTAAGTAAAACTCTAATTTCCATTGAATAATTTTCTTCCTGATTGAAACCAAAGCAGATGCATTGTTTGCATCAATCCTGGGCTGCGCATTCAAGGCAAAGGCCATTAATCACTAATGTGTGGCTTTCCACCTTGTAGCCAGGGATTTGAGGCAGCAAAATCTTTGGTACGTCGACAATCCCCAATGGCAGATCCGTTAATTTGTGGCAACGCTTGCAAAGGAAATGCGAGTGTTCCACCAGAATGGCATCATAACGCTCAGGGTCCTTGGCAAAGCGGTAACCGCGAAGAGTGCCTTCATCAACAAGCAAACCCAAATTGCGATAAACCGTGCCCTTGCTGATGCGCGGGTTTTTTATACGGGCGGCTTCATAGATTTCATCCGCGGTCGGGTGACCGCGGATGCTTCTAAATAACTCAAGGATGAGCTGGCGCTGTTTGGTATTCCGAATCATTCCAGCGTAGCTTCGATTAAAGCCTGATGTGAAAGCTTGGAAAGCTCAACAACTTTTTCCAAATTTAGACCGGCTGCTTCAGCAAAGCGGCGGCCGTACTCAGGATCTGCCAGGTAGCAATGCGCAGCATGACGATATTTGATATTCTCAGTACAAGGAGCAATATCGCCGGCTGTGTTTTCGATGAGGATTTGCTTTTTATCCTCAGCAAGAATCCGCCACAAGTTGCCACCAGCTCGGAAGCAATCATCGGTGGGGTCTTCCTTGGGGTCGTAGCGCCACATCGCGCCTTCGAGCGCCAGAGGAGGTTCTGCCACTTCTGGTTGAGCCGTCCAATAGCCTGCGCTGTTGGGTTGATAAGCCGGCGTTCCACCATAATTGCCATCCACCCGCATGCTACCGTCGCGGTGATATTCATTCACAGGCACTGTGGCACGGTTGACGGGGATGAGGTTGTGGTTAACCCCCAGGCGATAACGCTGCGCGTCGCCATAAAAGAAGAGGCGAGCCTGCAGGAATTTATCGGGTGAGAAGCCAATGCCTGGAACAACGTGCGCAGGGGTAAAAGCGGCTTGTTCGACTTCCGCAAAGAAGTTTTCAGGGTTGCGGTTTAATTCCAGAATGCCAACTTCGATAAGCGGGAATTCCTTGTGGGGCCATACTTTGGTGATATCAAAGGGATTCTCGTAATGATTGGCAGCTTGTTCTTCGGTCATGACCTGGATGGACATTTTCCAGCGGGGAAAGTCTTTGCGCTCAATAGCTTCGTAAAGGTCCTTGCCATGATATTCGCGGTCCATGCTGTTGATTTTGGCAGCTTCTTCGTTGGAGAGGTTCTTGATGCCCTGCAGCGTGGCAAAGTGGAATTTGCACCAAACACGCTCGTTCTGGGCGTTGTAGAGGGCGTAGGTGTGGGAGCCAAAGACGTGCATGTTGCGGAAGGAGGCAGGAATGCCCCGGTCCGACATGGTGATGGTGATTTGGTGGTGAGCTTCGGGCAAAAGGGTCCAGAAATCCCAGTTGTTTTGAGCTGAACGGCGGCCGGTGCGAGGGTCGCGCTTAACAGCCCGGTTGAGGTCGGAGAAGTTGTGGGCATCGCGGATAAAGAAGGTAGGGGTGTTGTTGCCAACCAGGTCCCAAATGCCGTCCTCTGTATAGAATTTACAGGCAAAACCGCGAATATCACGTTCGCAGTCCGCTGCGCCACGTTCACCAGCGACTGTTGAAAAGCGCACAAAGAGGTCTGTCTCCTTACCGGGTTGCAAGGCCTTGGCCTTGGTGTATTGGGAAACGTCATGGGAAACAGTCAATTTGCCATAAGCTCCCCAGCCTTTGGCATGCATGCGGCGCTCTGGGATGACTTCGCGGTTGAAATGCGCCATTTTTTCGAACAGCCATACATCGTTGAACACGACCGGTCCTCGTGGGCCGGCGGTGATGGAATGCTCATTGTCTGGGACAGGTGCCCCAACTTCGTTGGTTAGTTTTTTGTGATCATCCATGTGAATTCTCCTTCTATGGTTTTGTTGTTTGTCACTATAACAGTTAAGGCTGAATCGGACAATAGTAATAGGACTAATTACTATTAATTGCTGTGATAATGAAGGAAATTTTCATGCAAATACAGGATTATTTGTAATTTGGTACTTGCGAGGACTTAATATCCCAAATCCTCATCAATCAGGACGATTTCAGTGGATTTAAAGCCTTTCATCGGCCACCAGGTGATGGCCAATCCGCGGCAAATACGGTCACGCGAGTCGCAGTCGTGGCATTTGAGGTCTTCAACGCAGGGGGTGTCCTTGTTGAGTCGTTTGGCATTAAGCGGTCCGGCAACATTACGTGCTCTATCGATTGCCGAGGTTAAATCTGGCTGAAGCTTATTCCGACCGATGACATAAATCAATTTCTGCGGCCCGTAATAAGCTGCAGCGATGCGGTTGCCGGTACCATCGATATTGACAATTTCACCAGTCTCGGCCAGCGCGTTTGCAGAAAGCAGAAAAGTTTCCACTTTTTCGCCTGCGGCAGCAGGTGGTAGTGCATCGCGCAAGCCAATTTCGCGCAAGGTCATACTGCCTCCGAAGCCAAGAGCCTGGCCTTTGAGCTGATTGACCAAGTAGCCCAGGGCTTCTGCTTTTGTGTCGAAGCATGTGACCTTGAAGCCATTTTTTTCCAGAACTTCTCTTACTTTTATAAATCCCATTGGTTTGCCCTAAATCCGTTGTTCTACCCAACTCACCAAAGTCCCAATGGTTTCGTCTTGGTTCAGTTCATTATGGGTTTCGTGGAAGAGTCCTTCCCAGCGTTTGTAGGTAATATCTCCCGGGGCGTCCTTGGCAAATTGGTCGGTTCCTCGAATATCACAAATGGGGTCAGCCGTACCGTGGGCCAGGTAGAGCGGTGTATGCCAATCTTTGGCATGTGCCAATACGTAATCGCAAGCATCGAACATGAAATTTGCAAGGCGTACGCTGGCCAAAGGATGAACCAATGGGTCAGTTTTATAATCTTGCACCACTGTAGTATCCCGGCTCAGACCATTCGCATCCAAGCCATTATTCATCGTAAGGCCTGGAAGGAATTTTCCAACTAACCTGGCAAGGTTTTTTTGCTTGGCACTGGAGGGGTTCAGGTATAAAGGCGTGCTGGTGGCAAGGATTCCCGCAACTTTTTCCGGCCCGATCAGACCGTATTCCAGAACTTCGACTGAACCCATGCTGTGGCCGTAGAGGAAGACTGGTTTGCCTGGGCAAAGCTCGCGAGCAAGCTTTATCGCGCTGGTGATGTCCTCCATGAGTTGTTCACCCGAGGGGATGAGGCCGCGTTTACCTTCGGTTTGGCCATGACCGCGTTGATCAAAACCTAATAGAGCAATCCCATGATCGTTGAACTGGGCAGCTACATGCTTGTAACGCTGAACATGCTCACCCAAACCGTGTACCAGGATTACGATGGCTTTCACCTGTTCGGGTTCACCCCAAAGGTAAGCATACAGCTTTTTTCCATCAGACGCGTTCAGACCAATTTGCTTGCTCATTACCTTATCCTCCAAATTAGAAACTAAAAATGACGTATTGTTTAAGGAAACGATCTATCGATTCGTAGAAATCTTTGATGTTCTCAGATTTGCGGAAGCCATGCCCTTCGCCCTGGTAGACCCTATAGAAAACATTGACCCCATTGGCCTTCAATACCGAAACCATTTCCTCAGATTGGTTAAGGGGTACCACCTTATCGTCGCTGCCCTGGAAAACCGCGATGGCATCTTTTATCTTTTCAGCATGAAATACCGGTGACCAATCGTGGAATTTCCTGGCATCTTGAGGTAAAGTGCCAATTAGTTTCTTGTTGTAATGGGACTCAAATTTGTGCGTATCCATCTCAAACAGGAAGAGATTTGCAACCCCATAGGAACACAAGCCCGCCTTAAAGAAACCTGGGTGGCGTATGAGGGCGTTCAGTACTGTATACCCACCTGCGCTACCACCCTTTATGACTAGTTTATCTGGATCAGCCAGCCCTTTGTTGACCAAGGCCTGGCAGCCTTCAACTGCATCCTGAACGTCCAAATCGCCCCATTGACCGTTGAGGGCCTCTCGGTAATCGCGTCCAAAACCAGTAGAACCGCGATAATTTACAACAAAGTAGGCGTACCCACGGCTCGTAAAGTAATCTGCTTCCAGATTGAAACCATTATTAACCACAGATGTAGGGCCACCGTGAATATAGCAAATGACGGGTGGTTTCTGCTCCGAAATGTAATCCTGGTTAAAAGGTGCAAAGTACAATCCATGCACGGTCTGGCCGTCAGAAGAAACCCAGGTAAAGTCTGCGGCGTCAGCCAAAAACCCTTGTTCAATTTGGTCAGTCTGGCTACGGGCAACAACGATTGGATGCCGGCCACCGGAAACCAGCACACGAGGTGACAATTTTGGCGATTGACCGATATATACAAGGGTGCCTTGATCGGAAAGTGCGAGTTGTTCGTGCAGGGTAAATCCATCATCTGGTAAGTATTCGGACTTGCGTGTTGCTACGTCCAGGCGGGCAAGCCGGGTTCGGTTCTGGTACAAATCGGTCCAGTAAAGAGCCTGATTGGTCGGGTTCCAGGCCATGCTATGGATTCCCTGAACCCATGCAGCAGGTAAAAAGTTGTGACCATTGCTGAACGATGCTTTCTGCTCGCTGATGACCTGGTAAAGGGTGATTTCATCCTTGGATTTACGGCTAGCCATATAAGCCAGATGCATACCATTGGGGGAGAAGATTGGCTGGAAAATTGCGGTCGAAGAATCGCCGTCGACGGTTTTGATATCAGAAAGTGTACGGGTTTCAGGGTTGAAGGTGCCAAGTTTTAGCAAACAACCGTCCCAAGGCATATTGGGGTGATTCCATTCCACCCAGGCCACATGTGTGCCATCAGGGCTCCACGTTGGTTGCATATAGAAATCAGCGCCTGAAGCAAGAATGTTCGGCCAATTATCTTTGCCAAGTTCGATCAGCGCGAGGCAGTCTTTACCCTCATAAGTATGAACATAAACGAGGAAGCGCTCATCCAGCGTCTGAGCAGGTGAGGCCGCAGCGCCAAATGCTGGGGTAAGCGGTTTCGCGAGGCCAGGACCATAGGGTTTGGAATAAATGCGTCCATTGCGCTCTACAAAGTAGATGCCGTTTTTCCCTGCCTTGAACGCGCCGCCTCCATACCCAACACCCCCGCCGGGGTTCAAGTCAGGGGTCAGGTTGTAAGCTGCCTGATCCGCAGGTTTTGCCCAAATCGTTGTCTTTCCGTCAACAGACTGCTGCCAAAGCACCATGTCTGAACCTGGAGCCCATTGCACATCTTCAAGACGGAGCGCGCTGGAAAGCATGTTTGCTGAGATGGGGGAAGGCCAAAGGCCATTAGGAGTCACATTTCGCAATTCATGGGAGATTTTTTCCTGTTTCTTCATGCCAAAAGTATACCGTATAACGAGGAAATCGCTGGTGGGAAGCAATATTTAGGCACTAAAGTTGCACCTAAATGAATGTGATTTCCCTTTGGGGAATAAAGTGAGTTAAGTCGAGATGAAAAAAGAAAACCCGCTAATTGGACGTTACCAGGTTCTTCACGAGAAGAACGGTATCGTCGTTGCCCGGGATACCAGTACTGATTGGCTTGAACAACTGATCAAATTGCCCATTCGATGGGGCGGCCAAAAGGCTGCCTTCCAGGTTTTAGTACAGGACCTCAAGGGTGCAATGAGTCTGCAGAATGAAAATGCGCAGACCGTTGACGATGCATTTGAGTATAAACGAGCCTACTACCTGGCCTTACGCTACGTTGAAGCCGCACCGCTGGAAAAAATCCTTCGGGAGCTCAAAGCCTTATCGATAGATGAAGTGAAACGGCTGGCAAATCAGGTTGGCGGAGCTCTCATTTCCGCACACGGCCTCGGTGTGGTGCACGGCCATTTGGAACTTAAAAACCTGATGGTGAATAAAGATGGCGATTATGTCCTGACTGGTTTTACGGATCTGCCGCTTGCCAAATATAAAAAAACACCTCTAAAGTATAAGGTTGGCGCTGCCCCTGAACTGCTGGCCGGGGAACAAGCAAGTTTTGCATCAGATCAATACAGCTTGGCGAAGTTGCTAAAGAACCTCATTGAGAGGGCAAAGAAAGCCGTTGATTTTAAGAAAAGCGATTTAAGCCAAGGGATGGTTACTGCCGTGAATAAAGCGCTCAATAATAATCCCAATGAGCGCTATACCGATGTTAACGCCTTCATGCGGGCTTTCAACAACGGCGCGCAAGCTAATAAAAATAGTACGAATGCAGCCAGAAACCAGGCGGCCAGCAATTCGAGAAAGCAGGATCGACCCATGGACTACTCAGAAATTCCTCCATCCTATCTGCCATCAGGCTCGCTTACTTCAGGCGCAGAGTCTGCGCTTTCTCAGGCAATTTCGAGTTCAGCTCAAAATCCATATGCCATGTGGTCAGGGGTCAGCCCTATTGAGGTTCAAAGTCAAGCTCCAACATTGCGCGTTGGAGCTCAAAGCCCTCAAATTGTTGTGGAGGATTTCGAGATTAACCCGGGAAAATCCAGTAACGTGGAAAAAGATCTTTCCATGCGTAACATCCCAAAGTACAAACCTGCTTTCGATGTGGACCTTTCTGGTTCCGGGTCAAAAAGTGCAGACGCAGTATTCCCGTTTGATGATGAGCCCAGCCCAACCAGCCCTCACAAGGATAGGATGCACACGTTTGTTCTTGCCCTTGGTATGGTGATAATTATCTTAGTTGGCGTCACAGTGGCACTATTGGGAGGTAATACTCCCGTTATTAAATTACCTGGTTCAAAAGATGTCAGCGCGAATTTTGAGTTAAATGGGGTTATGCAATCCACACTGGCAAAAGGTGCTTTTCCAACCGCTACACCCAAGCTTATTTCGATTGTTCCGATTGCCACCCAATTCCCGGGATTGCAGACTGAAGACTATAACGGGACTGGCGGAGGTCTGAATTTGAGCCCAACTCCAACGGCTACGATCACTCAAACACCCAGTCCAACGAACACTCAGGCGGCAACACCTGCTCCAGAACTTGAAGTGCCTGGGGCCTTTGCTACAGCACCAGCTAATACCGGTTTCTTCTGGGATTTAGTCATCGAGGATCCAAATGAAACCACCCAGGCATCCATCAATCTGGACGGTGTAGGTGGTCAAGGACCAGAAATTGATTCGCCTGTGCCGGAAACTGCTGTTCCTGCAGTTGCAGAAGAAACCCCCATCCCAGAACCCAGTTCGGATGATTGGGTGCCTGTGGCACCCAGCCCTGATCCATTCTATTGGGATATTGTGATTGATTTTCCAAGCCCCCTGGAACCCGCTGCCCCAACTGCGGTCTCAGCTACTGGGGAGCTAACCGCTCCATCTGAAACATTGGGTGCCAATCTGCAATCCCAAGTGGCTGGCATTTTACCAGCTCCAAGCGCGACCCCTGAGCCAATCCTTTACACAGTCACTACCGATGGCTCAAGTGCAGAATCTGCCATCCAAACAAATCAGGGTGGTTCGCAAGCAAATTTAACCCTTGCAACAGTTGTAGCACCTAAACCTACCCCAATTCCGATGCAGGCTGGATCAGCAGGTAGTGCTTCGGATATGCAATTTGTTTCCGATGTAAAACCCAACCTGGTTGTGACCGTGGTTGATGGCCTGGGCAGACCAGTTGCAGACCGCGAAGTGATGGTACTGCCTATCAGTGAACCTTCATCGCTGGCAATCGATACACCACTGTTCAACACCCCGGCACCTGAATCTGTTATTCCAATGTTGCCATTTATTGACGGGGTCCTGCCTGACCTGGGAGGTGGCATCGGCATGACCGATGCCTTTGGCCAAATCCATTTTGACCTCGATCCGGGCAGTTTCCAGGTAGTCTATGTGCCCAGCGGCCAGGTAAGTGATAGTGACTTGATGGCCCATTACCAGGTTGAAGTAGCGGCGGGTTCAAAAACCGAGTTGACCTTGCATCGTGAGTTAGTGACGGTGGACTTTGTTAATGTTGAAGGTGAAAAAGTAGAAATCCCTGGTTTGGGCTTATTGCGATCGGATTCACAAGGCCAAATCAGTAATCAGGATGGAAAATCAGCCATCATTCCCCTAAACCCCGAAACAGGCAAGCTAGCTTCCATCGAACTCAACACACCGGAAGCTGAATTTGGCAACGGCGGGTCCGAACCAACAAGCTTTCCTGTCTTCGATTTGACGCCAGGTGAATTTGAATTGGTTCAGATCTCCCAGGACGGCCAAAATTATCAATCGCTTGGTATAGCAGTGAATGTTCCTCAGGGGCAAACTGGCCCGATAGAAATCCCCCTCGGACGCCTGGTTCTGCCAGCCGCCTTCCTTGAACGAGATGGCAAAGTAGGGGATACATTACAGGTGATCCAACAAGTCACCGCAAGTGGTATGCCGAGCCAAACGAATGAGCCCATTTCCACACAGACCTATCAGGGTGAGCCTGTGGTCAAGATCGATCTGCTGCCAGGTACCTATTCCCTGAATTGGGCGGGCACACAAGTGGACAATATTTCCATCCGCTCGGGTGAAGCATCTGATGTCTATGTAGGTCCCAAAGGCGGCAAGTAGGTAAGCGAAAACGATGAAAAATCAAAAAAATGTTGACGGTTCAACAATGAGATGATATTATTCTCAGCCGCCAGTTAGGGCGCGTAGCTCAATGGTAGAGCAGCGGCCTTTTAAGCCGTTGGTTAAGGGTTCGAGCCCCTTCGCGCTCACAAAATCTCCTCCTTACGAGGAGATTTTCATTTTAACCAAGTCTTTTAAGTTATGATTGTGCAGAAATATGACTTCGAATGAATGGCTTGTCATTGCGATTATCGTGGTAGCCTGTATCGCGGTAACGGTTGGGCTGTACTACGTTGTTATCTGGCTGTTTACTTACCTCTTCAAGAGCGAACAAAGAGCAGCAGAAAATTCCAAAAGGAAGAAACATGATTCTTGAGCGAGAGCGTCAACTGGTAGTGGAATATGGCAAAAAGGTCAGTCAGAGTGGCCTTACGGAAGGCACAAGCGGTAACCTGAGCATGGCTAACCGCCATGAAGGCTTCTTTGCCATCAGCCCTTCAGGCATGGATTACTTTGACATCTTGCCCGAGGATGTGGTTGTGCTGAAAATCGATGATGCTTCCGTTGTGGATGGTAATCGAAAGCCCTCCAGCGAATGGGCGCTGCATCAGGCAGTATACAAGGCAAAACCATTGGCAAGCGGGGTAATACACACACATTCCAGATTCTGTTCGACGCTAGCCTGTATGCAAGAGCCTTTGGTTGCAGTCCACTACGCCATAGCCTCATGCGGCGCAGCCAGAGTGGAATGTGCGGAATATGCCACTTTTGGTACCAAAGAATTATCAGAAAATGCGATCCGCGCCATGTCGGTGGCCAACGCGGCACTGCTGGCCAATCATGGGGTGATTGTTTGCGGCCAGGGCTTAAAGGAAGCATTCTCATTACTGGGAAACTTGGAATATGTGGCTGAAATCCAATGGCGCGCGGCTTGTGCCGGCGGTGCAACAGTAATTGATGACATAGAGATGGCCAATATCCTGGAACGATTTAAGACATACGGACAACCAAAGAATTCGACGGGGGGATAGGTTCAGTCTGGTTTGGTAAAAGTTTTTGGGCTGCTGCCATAATGGTGAAAACTGCTGCCATCAGCAAAGGTTACTTGAGTATTTTTTCCATCCCGGATAATTTCAAGACCTTGAAAACGTAGTGTAATCGGCCAGGGAAGACCGTTTTCTCCGAGAATTGACACCTTTTCGGGAGTAATAATTCTTACACCAGCAATATCCAACAATAATTCCAATGGCAGCAATCCATTAACGTGGTTTTGGTTACCCCTGCCTTTGCCACTGAGGGCAAGGTAGTGCTCATAATCCTTGTGAAAATTTTTCAGGCTGTTTTTTATCGGACAAACCAGGCGCGCAAAGAGCTTGCCAGCCAGAGCATGATGGTTGTTCTTAACCAAGTGCTCGATGATCAAAGCATTCCAGGCTAAATTAACGGTCTCATCTGCCAAGGAAGACTCCGGGTTCAGATTTTCCGGTATGCCGTAATTGAGTTCAGCAGGGAGAAAACCCAGATGAGCATTAAGGGCAGCATCGAGATCAACTTCTTCTTCAGCCGGCAAGAGAGTGAGTAAGTGCATGATATTGTTGCTTGAATAATCCGGAGTGAACAACCTCAGGTTGAATTCTTGCTCGCTGGATACGACAGTAATTGATTGCACTTCAGAAAATACCGATCTGCCTTGGAAAAAGAAGATTCCTGGGAGCCAACGGATCTCATCGCGTTGGACAGTTTCCACCAGGTTATCGCCGCCATCACTTTTACCCGCAATTTGCAGGCTTAACGGTTTCTGGGTGAATGATTTGGCGCTTAGTTGCCCGCAGATTTGATTAGGTTGCGGTAAAAGTTGTGCCACGTTAAGCTTCCCCGAGAACAACCCATCATAAAGAAGGCTACCTACCGAGCTGTGGTGAGTAATGGCATTTTGTAAACCGTGTGAGGAATCGTTGCTTAACCAAGCCTCCAATGCATCTGTTAAGCGATTCTTCAGCGAATGCGCCACCGCTTCAGTGGGATTGTCTTCCAACAAATGCGCGACCAGCCCAATGGCTTCCAGTTCCGACTCGAGCAACGCGGCCAAGCCGCTGCTTTCAGCACTGGATGGTAACGCAGGAAAGCCAAAACGATCCAGAAGGTTAAAGCAGGGCAAATTTGAGAGGCCGGTTTGAATGTTGCTTGACCACTCGGGTAGACCATCCAAATCTCTGTCTTGTTTATTCTCAAACCAGGCAAAACACAATTCTTTAAGAGTAGGGTAATGGTGTTTAAGGAAATCAAGATTTAAAGTATGTTTAAAGATACGCCAAGCCAGGCTTACCAAAATGGGAGTGGGCAATTCGCGGTTAGTTTGACTGTGATTAAGAAGCCCTTCCAAATAGTGGTCCAGCAAACGTTCACAGTCTTGTGGCTGTGTAGGTAACAAGCAGAGGCAAAGTTGGTAAAGGCTGAGCGCGTCTGCCTTGCCGAGACCAATTCCAAGCGTTGAGGCTGATTTTTCAGCCATCAGACTGTTAGTAGGGTTGCGCATCTGGTAGTAGCGCACTTTTTCTCCCTCATCGACTAACAACTGACCAGCTTGACGTTGCATCGAGTCAAAAACGAGCTGCCAATCAGGATCTTCACAACTGATTTGCAGGCTCTGGTTCTGGTCCTCCACCCGCTTCCGGCTGATCGTAGCATCCCAATTTGGAGGGAAAGGTCTTTCCAAACCCCGTGCCAGCAAGGCTGCCTGATTGTGGGCTTGTAAACGCCAAAAAAAGCTTACGCTTTGTTTGGCCTCAATGAAGTGCTTCCAGCGCAAAGCCTGTAAGGGGGAGAGGATGGCTTTGGTTGCAATGTCAAAAGCAAGACTGAGAGTCAGATTGCCGGTCTGCGCCTTAAGAATGGTGTGGTTCCCTACTCGTGTGCTGGCCAGTGGTGAAAATTCGCCCATGGCAGAAAGTTGGGCATTTAATGTGTAAGAGGCTTCCTGCCTGCTGTCACTTAAGTTAGTCAACGTAACCCGGCCAATTAGCGACTGCGGTGACTCGGCAAAGTATTCCAAACACGATTCCATCGTTTCCGTAGGGTTGCCAACCACCTCGATATAATCCTGCAGAAGCGTGTCAATTCTGGGGAAAGCAAAGAAGTCTTTTAATTCTGAAACCTGCTTCTCGCCAATTTGGAAGCTAGGGAAAAGTGAAAACGATTGAGCCTGCAGATTGAAGCTGGAAC
>DATIUL010000192.1:0-3056 GCA_035466865.1 Anaerolineaceae bacterium
AGCCATTACGGGTTATCTGCAAGATGACAAAAAGACTCTTCTGCTGGCAAGTGAAACAGCCGATGCCAGTGGGGAATTCCTCGGCGGGTTAATTGCCATTGCCAAAGACCACGATGCCTGCATTGTCAGCGGTTTTTCAGAAAATGATGGAACCCGGCTTTACAATTCGGCCATTGCGGTGGATGGCGGTGGTGTCCTCAACAACTACCGCAAGACGCACCTATTCTACAAAGAAAAACAGCTCTTCAAGCCTGGGGATAGCGGTTTTTCTGTGTTTGGCTTTAAGGGGGTCATCATTGGTACGATGATTTGTTTTGATTGGTTCTTCCCAGAATCAGCCCGCACTTTAGCACTCAAAGGCGCGCAAATCATAGCTCATCCAGCCAACCTGGTGCTGCCCTGGTGCCAGGATGCCATGGTGACCCGTTCACTTGAAAACCGCGTTTTCAGCATTACCGCCAACCGGGTGGGCAAGGAGGCTGGGCAAGGCGAAGAATTGGAGTTTACAGGAGCTTCCCAGATCCTGGACCCTTTTGGAAAACGCCTTGTCCAAGCAGTAGAGCGCAGCATCCAAATGGCAATCGTTGATATTGAGCCGGAAAAAGCGCTTAACAAACGTCTAAACGCGTATAACGACCTTTTTGATGATAGAAAACCTTCACAGTACAAACATTAAGTAATTCTTGCTTAATAGAAACGAGCAGTTCAAAAGTTGAACTGCTCGTAAGATTCTGTAACCAAATCGTAATTATTTAATCAGATGGATAACTGCAATGATGGGAGCAAATAGCGAACTGACCAGGCTCATCACCGTAATTAAGGTGTTCAGTGAGGGACCAGCCGTATCTTTGAAGGGATCACCTACCGTATCACCAACCACGGCAGCTTTGTGGGCTTCAGAGCCGGGGCCGCCAAACTTACCGCTTTCGATGTATTTCTTGGCATTATCCCAAAGGCCACCGGCATTGCTCATCAGCAAGGCAAAGATCACACCGGTGAAAATTGCTCCACCCAGAAAACCGCCCAATGCTTCAGGTCCAAAGATGAAGCCAACCACCAGAGGCATGCCAACCGCAAGGAAGGCTGGGCCAATCAATGAAGTCAGAGCCCCATGAGCGGCCATGCTGACGCAACGTGCATAATCCGGGTTCTCTTTGCCAGCCAAAATATTGGGATTGGCTTTGAATTGCCCGCGGATTTCCTCAATCATGTCGAACGCCCCATGGGTAACCGCTAGCATGGTCAGAGCTGAGAAAAGCGGTGGAGTCATGGCACCCAGGAAGACGCCGGCAACCACCAAAGGGTTCCGCAGGCTGATTTGGATCTCAACGCCGTTCAAGGCCATAACTTCTGAGAATGCCGCAAAAAGTGCCAATACTGTCAGCGCAGCAGCGCTGATGGAAAAACCCTTGGTGATGGCTTTGGCGGTGTTGCCCGCGGAATCAAGCGTATCCGCGCGTTTGATCACTTCTTCGCCCATACCGGCCATTTCAGCAATGCCGCGCGCGTTATCAACAATGGGTCCATATGCATCCGCGGAAACAATCATGCCGCTGATGGAGAGCATACCCACGGATGCAATGCCAATGCCGTAAACACCCGGTAAACCGTAGGCCTGGGAGACAAAATAAGCCACCAAGGTCGCTGTAACGATGCCAAGGACAGAGGGCACAATTGAAATCAATCCATAGGAGAATCCCGTAATTATGGTAATGGCCGACCCAGAGGTGGATACCCGACTGGTCTCCTGTACGGGCTTATATTTGTCATTTGTGAAATAATCCGAAGTGAAACCAATCACAACCCCTGCGATAATACCCGCAACTGCTGACCAAACCACACCCCAATTGAGCTCAGCAAACGATAGTTTTAAGGTTAGGATCATGACGATAAACAGGAGGCAGGTAATAATCGTACCGCGATTTAAGGCCGCACCGGGGTCGCCGTCGTCCTTGACGCGTACGAATTGGATACCAATCAATGAAGCCACGGTCCCAAGGATACAGATAATCAAAGGTAGAACCGTGTAGAGAATTGGGTTTAATTTGCCTGTTAAGCTGAAGCTTGCCCCAAGCAGCATCACCGCGACCGCAGAAGCCACGTAACTATCAAAAATATCCGCGCCCATTCCAGCCACGTCGCCTACGTTGTCACCAACGTTATCAGCCACCACAGCAGGGTTGCGGGGATCATCTTCCGGAATACCAAGCTCAACCTTACCAACCAGGTCAGCAGCAATATCGGCTGTCTTGGTGTAGATGCCGCCGCCTGCTTTCGCCAATAAGGCCAATGTTGAAGCCCCAAAACTAAAACCAAGCACTGCCTGAGCATCTTTGGTAAGTAGGTAAATAACGCTCATTCCCAAAACTGCCACACCAACCATGGCCAATCCAAGCACGGCACCAGCATAGAATGAAAGCCGGAAGGCACCTGAAAGGTTTGTTTTGGCAGCGGTAGCCGTGCGTACATTGGCTTCGACTGCCACGCTCATTCCCAAAAAGCCAGCCAAAGCGGAACAAATGGCACCAAAAAGAAAGCAGATAGCCATAATCACACCAAGCGGAAGCGTGGAGGCATAAGTTGCTTCCGGTGTGACACCGCCTTTTGTGAGGCTAAAAACCAAGGCTATGATGAGAGAAAGAATAAAGGCAAGGATCCCGAGGGCAGTGTAGAGTTTTTTTAAGTAGGCAGCAGCGCCATCCTTGATCCACTTGGCCACTTCCTGAGCTCTGGCCGTTCCGGGATCTTGCTTGCGAACCCAGAAGTATAAATACAAGGCCACTGCGACTGAGAAAAGACCTCCAAAAATACCAATGTACAACCAAATATCAAAATTCATATGATCTCCTTTTTAAGGCTTGAAAAACTGGCCCGGGAATAATTCTTTTCCGGGCTTTAGTCTTAAAGCCCAAATTACATGTTAGCGGATCTAAACCAGCGGTAATGGTCAGTTCTGAGTTCCTCAGGGCTCGGCATAGGGAAGTACTTAAGGGATTCCTGATTGCCAAAGAAGAAACCGTTTTTGACCGTTCGATACTGCACCACAGGGGACGATA
>DATIUL010000193.1:0-7255 GCA_035466865.1 Anaerolineaceae bacterium
TAATTATTAAACCAAAGAAACGAGCAGCATGAGCAATCCCAAGCTCTCCATTGTAATCCCCGCCCACAACGAAGCTGCCCGTCTGCCCAAGACCCTCCAGGAAGTCCACGAATATATCATCAGTCTGCCCTTTGAGGCAGAAGTTTTAGTGGTTGAAAATGCCAGTTCGGATGCGACCGCGGCGATTGTACGCGAAGTCATGCCCGCCATGCCTGAACTTAGACTGCTGGAGCTGGCAGAGCCTGGCAAAGGCAACGCCATCCATCGCGGGATGTTGGAGGCCAAAGGTGCTTGGCGCTTCATGGCAGATGCTGATCTTTCCATGCCAATTTCACAGGTTAGCCGCTTTATCCCACCTCAGTTGGAAGATGCCGATCTCGCCATCGCCTCGCGTGAGGCCAAGGGTGCCCGACGGATAGACGAGCCTGCCTTCCGCCACTTCGTCGGTCGGGTTTTCAACTTGCTGGTGCGGGCATTGGTGTTGCCAGGGATTCAGGATTCGCAATGCGGTTTTAAATGCTTTTCTGCTACAGCAACGGAACTAATCTTTCCGCTTCAGACCGAAAAAGGTTGGAGTTTTGATGTGGAATTGTTGGCCATAGCCAGGGAAAAAGGTCTTAAAATAGTAGAAATACCAATCGATTGGACTTATTATGCCGGGAGCCGCATGAACGTTTTTAAGGAAGCATTCAGAATGGCAAACGACCTCTTGCGTATACGACGCAAGCGCAAGGCTGGGGCGTATCGTGCGTAAGCGCTACGATCTGAGCCAAATCCCTGATAAACCGAACCTCGAGTTTGAGAATAAATTGTGGCTAAAAGGCACCCACTTTGTCGCTGGGTTGGATGAAGCCGGGCGAGGAGCGTTGGCCGGACCTTTGATCGCCGCGGCGGTGATTTTGCCTCCAGACCGGACTGATTTGTTGGAAGTGCTGGATGGCGTACGCGATTCCAAGGAACTCACCCCGAAGAAACGAGAGTCATTGGTGGACGCAATCAAGGCGACCGCGCTCTACTGGGCTTTGGGGTGGGTTGAAGCTGATGAAATTGACCAAAAAGGTATCAGCCTGGCTGGTCAATTTGTTTTTATGCGCGCCATCGAAAACCTGGACCAGACCCCAGAACACTTGCTATTGGATTTCTTTTCTATTCCCCAATTGCCTATGTTCCAGACCCCAATTGTAAAGGGCGACCAGCGTAGTCTGAGCATTGCCTGTGCGTCAGTGTTGGCAAAGGTGGCCAGGGATGAAGAAATGCGCACCCTGGACGAGATTTACCCAGGTTACGGCTTCAGCCAGAACAAGGGCTATGGCACCCTGGCACACCGTGAAGCAATCGAGCGTTTTGGCCCCTGCCCGCAACACCGCGTTAGTTTTACTTTACTGGCTTTGCAGCTGCCCATTCCCGGGTTGATGGAGTAGTTCAGTATTTCCTGCCACAAAACTCCAAGTCAGTGGATTTACTCATTCTAAGATTGCAGGTTATCTGACCAATTGAGGATGTGGGGTTAGGCTCCACATAGTGCGATCGGCCATTTCACTTTTTATGTCTCCCCATCAAACCTATAAAAAAACTAACCAGGCAAAGGCCACTGAATCACGGCACAAAAAGCTGGCACTCTATAGAATCATGGGTCTTGGGGGGACAAATTGGAATATACTCAACTGGAATTCAAACCAGAGGTATTTATGATCCAATGTAATGGCCTGACCAAGGTCTTCAAGATTGGTCAAAAACACAAAGAAGATTTCGCTGCAGTGGAAGGCTTGAGCCTGGAAATCCCGCAAGGACAGGTATTTGGATTTTTAGGTCCAAACGGGGCGGGTAAAACTACAACAGTGCGTATGCTGACCGCCCTTATTCGGCCAAGCAGAGGTACCGCTAAAATCAACGGTTACGAACTAGGGCGGGAGGATACCCAAATCCGACGCAGTGTCGGCATCCTGACAGAATCGCCGGGCATGTACGAACGCCTCTCTGCTGAAATGAACTTGAGCCTATTCGCAAAACTCTACGACGTGCCGGATGTGCCAGCCGCGGTGGGCAAGTACCTGAACATGCTGGGGCTCTGGGAGCGCCGCCACGATCCGGTGGGTAGTTTCAGTAAGGGCATGCGCCAGAAATTAGCCATTGCCCGTGCCCTGGTACACGAACCGCGAACGCTTTTCCTTGATGAACCCACAACCGGGCTGGACCCGGAAGCGGCCAAAACTATCCGCGATTTCATTGAAGAACTCAAAACGGAAGGCCGCACCATCTTCATGACCACCCACAACCTGGATGAAGCGGATAAACTCTGCGATATCGTAGGCATTTTCCAGCAAAAACTCATTGCCCTGGATACGCCTGCCGCGTTGCGCTCGCGCCTCTTTGGGCGCACGGTCGTCTTTCACCTGGGCGCTGTAAACCCAGATTGGCCAACGCAATTGAGTGCATTGGACGGTGTAAAAAAAGTAGAAAAATTGGAGAACAAGCTGGTCGTTTCATTGGACGACCCTGAAAAACAAAACCCAGCCATCATCCGCAAGCTGGTGGAGTTGGGGGCCGACCTGCAATTTGTGGGGGAAGTGCGCCACTCGTTGGAGCAGATCTATCTTGAAACACTGCGCGCTCCGAAAGAAGAAAAGCTATGAACCACATTCGCACACTCATTGAAAAAGAATGGGCTGAAGTCTTCAAGAACCGCATGGTGCTGATGACATTCATCCTGATGCCGCTGCTTTTTACGGGCATCCCACTGGTAATGTTGGGCACGATGGGCGGAACAAGTATTTCCGGCTCGGCAGTAGAGAGCGGCCTGCCGGAGAGCGCCATGGCACTCTGCCCGGGTTTGACGGGGGTTGAATGCCTGCAGATTACGCTAATGAACCAGTTCATGCTCTTCTTTATGTTGCTGCCGATGATGCTGCCTGCCCTGATTGCTGCTTACAGCATCGTGGGTGAGAAAACCACCCGCAGCCTCGAACCCTTGCTGGCGACGCCGGTTACAACCATTGAGTTGCTTGTTGGCAAAGCGCTTTCAGCAGCCTTACCAGCCATCGCGGCCACCTGGTTGTCTTATGGCATCTTTATCTTGGGCACCATCATTCTAAGGGTAAGCCCAGCAGTACAGGCCTTTGTGCTGAACCCAATCTGGCTGGTAGGTATCTTCCTGTTGGGCACGGTGCTGGCCATCATTTCGGTGATCTTTGCCATCTTTGTCTCATCGCGAGTGAACGACCCGCGTGCGGCGGAACAAATCTCCAGCGTTTTAGTGCTGCCGGTCATGATGGTTTTCATGCTGCAAATGCTGGGTAAAGTGATGGTGAATTTAAGTTTTATGCTCAGTACCACCGCGGTTTGCCTGTTATTGGCGATTGCCTTGTTTTATCTCGGGATTCGAGTTTTTGATCGGGAGAATATATTAACCAAATGGAAATAAAAAAGAAAGTCCTCATCATTCTAATTGTTACTACAATGCTGGGATTGCTCGGTATAAATACCGTCTTTGCCCACAGCGATTCTGACTTCACCATCAGCCTGCAACGTAGTTTTGGTTACGGCGGCTTTGGGAATGACATTCAGGGTTACTTCCAGATCAAGCTAAAAGGGCCGTTGGAAGATGTTGCCTCGGTTACCTACACTCTGGACGGGGAACCAATGGGGACAGTCACGGAAAGCCCCTTCAAGCTGGACTTCAATACCGATGACTTTAGACCCGGCGAGCGCTATCTGGGGGCTATGGTGAAGCTGACTGATGGGGATGAAGTGACCGCGCAAGTGGTGCAAGTAAGAATTCTTTCTAAAGAAGGCGCATCCCAGAGCATCTTCAAGATCCTGATTCCACTCTTCGCGTTGATAGGTGGGGCGGCGCTAATAAGTTCACTGGTGGCTGGCAGAGCTAACCGCTCTCATCCTGGCCAAAAACAAGACTACAACGGCATTTATGGCGGAGCTGTCTGCCCAAAGTGCGGCCATCCCTTCGCGCGGTCCATTTTGGGTGTAAATGTGGGTTTCTTTCGTTTGGAAAGGTGCCCAAACTGCGGTAAGTGGATTAGTTCGCACCGGGCGACTCCTGCAGAACTTGAGGCCGCGGAAGAAGCCGAGGCTGAAAAATATCGGATCGCCAGCGGTGAAAAGCCCAACCAAAGCGAGGGTGAGAAGCCGGACGAAAAAGCGATTGACGATTCGCGCTTTCTTGATGAATAGGGCATTGCCCCAAATTTACATAAAGGCATTCATGCTACTGTTATGTGAGTGCCTGTCACCATTGAAAATTCGGGATAGAAAAAACCTCTATAATTAGGCTTATGCAAGCAAACCCTTTGGTCAGCATCATTACCCCTTCGTTCAACCAGGCCCAATTCCTGGAGGAAGCCATGCGCTCAGTTTTGGAGCAAGATTACCCTAATCTAGAGTACTGGGTAATTGATGGCAAATCCACTGATGGCAGTCTGGAGATCATTAAGCGCTATAGTGATAGGCTCGCTGGATGGGTTTCGGAGAAGGATAAAGGTCAGGCTGACGGCATCAATAAGGGCTTTAACCGCAGCCAGGGTGAAATTGTGGCCTGGCTAAATTCGGATGACCGTTATTTGCCGAGAGCCGTTAGCAACGCGGTGGCTTTCTTTCAGAAATACCCGGACGCGGCGTTTGTCTACAGTGATGTTGAGTCTATTGATGAAGCCGGAAAGAGCTTCAATTTGATGCGCTACGGCCGATGGAAATTGGCTGACCTGATGCAATTCAATATTATTGGTCAACCCGGGGTTTTTATGAACCGCGAGGTGCTTGAAAAAGCCGGACACCTGGATCCAAACTACCACTATTTGCTCGATCACCACCTTTGGCTGCGTATGGCAAATCTGGCTGACCCAATCTATGCGCAAGGGCAAGTTTGGGCGCAGGCCAGGATTCACAGCAAGGCCAAAAATGTGTCTGATGCCGAAAAATTTGGCCCCGAAGCCTTTCGCCTGGCCAAGTGGATTGGCAGCGAAGAACGTTTCTACCCGCAAAATGCTAGGTACCATAGAAAAATCTGGGCAGGTGCCTACCGCTTGAATGCATTTTATATGGTAGACGCGGGTTCCCCAAATAAAGCCCGCAAACTCTACCAACAAAGCTTCAAATTGGACCCATGGATGGCACTAAAGCATTGGAAGCACTGGTCCTTGGCGCTGGCCGGCAGCCTGGGGCTCAAGAATTTCCGGGCAGGATATGACGCGTTGAGAAAACGGTTCTACGCTAAGAAGCATAAGGACAAGCATGGTGCTTAGCCCTCAGCCGCTCGTCAGCATTATCACGCCTTCATTTAACCAAGCCCAATATCTGGAGCAAACCATCCAGTCCGTGCTGAGTCAGGGCTACCCGCGCGTTGAATACATTGTGATTGACGGCGGGTCAACTGACGGCTCCAGGGCAATCATCGAGAAATACGCCCCGCAACTCGGCTATTGGCAGTCCCAAAAAGATGGCGGGCAGACGGATGCCATCAATCAGGGCTTTTCCCGCGCTAATGGCGAGGTCTTAGCCTGGTTGAACTCAGATGACATCCTGTACCCGGGTGCTGTCAGCAAGGCGGTGGAAGGGCTACGGCGCTTCCCCGAGGCGGTGATGGTTTATGGCAATTGCGACCTGGTGAATGGGTCAGGCAAATTTATTAATCAATTTCCAGCCGCACAGACAGATTTAGCCAAAATGCGCAATGGTTACGTGCACATACCCCAACAGTCTTCGTTTTTTTTGGCGGAGGCCTGGAAGAGGGTTGGGCCACTGGACCCCAGTTTTTTCTTTGCCATGGATTACGACCTTTGGACGCGCTTGGCTGGGCTTGGGCCTCTAAAATATATTGACGCGGAACCCTGGGCGGCTTTCAGGCTCCATGGCGATTCCAAATCCATCGCGGCGGATGACCGCTGCTGGCCGGAGATGCTGAAAGTGCATTACCGTGATGGGGGAAAAGCCTTTTCGCCGATTGTGGCAAAGTATTGGATTCGCAAGGTCGTACAGCCTGTGAGGGGCTGGCTGCGAAAGAAAAGTTTGGAAAAGTAAGGGTTTCCGACAGTTAATTCACAATTTTTCGTTAGAAGTGCAGTCCACGCCATTTACCTGATCGCAAAGGTGATTTTGTGCCCGTCCAATAAGTGATGAGAAAAGGCTACGCGCTTTTATTGTGTGTACGAGTTCAGCCTTTGTTGGATCGGTTCCCAACCCGCAATTTCTTTACTAACTCAAACGCTTGAAGAACGAATAAACCACAGTACCAGCAAAGGCACACCCCAGCAATGCATAAACACCGATGTTCCCAAACATTAGATCAAAACTTTTATTACCGATGCTGATTAATACATAGTAAGTCGCAAGGATACCTGTCCAGATAATTCCTCTCCTCAAGGCATCTTTTCTGCTTTTTGTTTTGAGTAGCCACGCAAAAGTAAATGTAATGAGTGCGGCCGGCAGAGCGGTCAAAAGCAATTCCCTGTTTATCAAAAACCCCCATCTGGCTCTGTCACTTTCAGAGGCGACCTCAGCAAATGGAAGAGTGACAATGAACTCAAAAATTAGAGTAACCACTACTATTAAGACACCAAACAATAAATCTTTTATGACTTTTTTCATTGTCTCTCTCCATTCCATCGCTATCTTTATTATACGAAAGCAAAATTAACAAATGCAGCATTTCGTAAGCGCATTTTCTAGCAAACTGTCTTTACCAATTTGATTTAACATGGGCTATCGACCAATGATAAGGCTACACTCTTGTGTGTAAGGTGAGGCAATGACACACTACATCATTACACGTGATTGAGATTTAGGACACGCATAGATTCCTCACAACTTAGTTCGGAATGACCAAGCCTTGTCACCCCGACGATGGGAGGGGTCTTTGTTTGGTTTTATGATTTTGCCGGTTTCGTAAATGAGATCTTTAGGTGGGTTGACAGAAAGCAGGTCAACCGCACACTGCGGCTAACCCTTGAAATCTGATAGTCTCTGATTGGGCTGGTGTCCACATACCCGTCCACTGTGTGGCGAGCACAGGCCGTGCGCGGACTTTGACCTGGAGGTTTCAGGTTATATGTTTCTTCATTCACAGGAAAAGTAATGGAGACCCAAGGTCCAGTTCGTGTGCTCGGTTCGGAGACCGGCACAATCAAGAACGAGACCGGCACAATCAAGAACGAGACTGGCACATTCAAGAACAAGACCGATCCAAACTGAACGCAACGCAAACCCCTCTGATTAGACACAATTGCGGTACGGCTTGAAATCTCAG
>DATIUL010000194.1:0-2432 GCA_035466865.1 Anaerolineaceae bacterium
AAAACCCTCAAAGAGGATCAAGCAGTAGAATTCAGTGTTGTTCAGGGCGCCAAAGGCCCCCAGGCAACCGATGTCAAGGTCCTCGAGTAATCTAGGATAAACCAATCAAAAGCGGTAGAGTTTACTCTACCGCTTTTTTTATCCATTTTTTATTATCTGGAAGACTCGTGCAATTTTGCACGAAATCCTATGAGTTTAAGACCGCTTTAACTCACGGAATGGTTCACGCTTATCGTTGCTCTTGCCTGTCCGTGAAAGTTGGTATTCTTCCCAATCAGACCAGTTCCCTAAGAACAGTTGGGCTTTGCCTTCATGGCCTAAAGCCAATATGTGCGTAGAAATACGGTCCAAAAACCACCGATCATGGCTTACAACCACAGCACAGCCTGCAAAATTCTCAAGCGCCTCTTCCAAAGCCCGTAAAGTATTAATGTCCAAATCGTTTGTGGGCTCATCGAGTAAAAGCACGTTTGCCCCACTGGTCAGCGTCCTGGCCAGGAAAACACGGTTCTTCTCACCACCCGAAAGTGTCTTTACAGATTTTTGTTGATCGCTTCCTGTAAAGTTGAAGGAAGCACAGTAGGCCCGACTATTAACGCTCATATCGCCAAGTTGTAAATTGTCCGCGCCACCAGTGATTGCCTGGAAAACAGTTAATTCTGGGTCTAAGGTCCGGCTTTGGTCAGCATAGCCCAGTTTTACCGTCTCCCCTATTCTAATCATGCCAGAATCAGGTTTCTCAATACCTGCAATCATCTTGATAAGGGTTGATTTGCCTGCTCCATTAGGACCGATAATGCCAATAATGGAACCTGGCGGAATTAAAAGGTCAAGATTTTGGATGAGGACACGTTCTCCAAAGCCTTTTGTCAGGGCTTCGGCTTCAATGACAACATTACCCAGACGCGGGCCAGATGGAATGTAGATTTCAAGACTCTTGCGTTCCTTTTCAAATTCTTGAGATAAGAGTTTCTCATACGCGGTCACACGTGCCTGCCCCTTGGATTGACGAGCCTTGGGCGACATATGGATCCAATCCAACTCATGCTGTAGTGTCCGCTGACGTTTGGTTTCTGACTTCTCTTCTACGCGCAGCCTTTCCTGCTTTTGTTCCAGCCAGGATGAGTAATTACCTTTCCAGGGAATGCCATAACCACGGTCAAGTTCCAGAATCCAGCCGGCCACATTATCCAGGAAATAACGATCATGCGTAACGGCAATGACAGTGCCTTTGTAGTTCTGTAAGTGATGCTCCAGCCATTCAATCGATTCAGCATCCAGATGGTTGGTAGGCTCGTCCAATAAAAGAATGTCAGGTTCGGTCAATAACAAACGAGTGAGTGCGACCCGACGTCTTTCACCACCTGAGAGTATATTGATTGGCGTCTCACCTGGAGGGCAGTTTAGTGCGCCCATGGCAAGCTTAAGATTGCTTTCAAGGTTCCAGGCATCTACTTTTTCAAGTTGCTCTGTCAAGCGGGCTTGTTGTTCAATCAATTTGTCAAAATCAGCGTCAGGGTCAGAAAATCCTTCATTGACCTTTTCATATTCTTCCAGCATGGCTGTGATTGGAGCTACACCCTCTTTGATGATTTCTATGACGGTTTTATCAGGGGCAAGATAAGGATCTTGTTCCAGAAGCCCAACGGTGTACCCTTTTGATGCTGCAATTTCACCAACATATTCATCATCTTTGCCAGCCATAATTCTTAGCAGCGTAGTTTTACCTGAACCATTCAGACCGAGTACGCCGATTTTCGCGCCGTAGTAGAAACCGAGCGAAATATCGCGCAAAACTTGTTTGTTGGGCGGGTAAATCTTGCCCACCCGCATCATTGAATAAATTACCTGAGTATCTGAGGGCATAATAACCTTTCAAATCATATTCTAACTAAAAAAGACAGGTTTGTGACCTGTCTTTGTCGGGGCAGGCGGATTCGAACCGCCGACCTCACAGTCCCGAACCGTGCGCTCTAGCCGGGCTGAGCCATGCCCCGTGGGTTGCATATTATACCATCAGAATGGGATTGCTACCCTCCTGGGTTCATGTCAATTAATACCTTCAGACGGCCGGGTTTAGCAGCCTCTTCAAAGGCCTCAAGGCTATCTTTCACCGAATATTTGGCCTGGATAAGCGGCGTCAAATCAACCTGACCTGACTCCATTAAGCGCAATGCAGGCGCAAACGGTCCACAACGGGAGCCGATTAGGTGAATTTCATCAACCACCAGGCTTGATAGATTTACTGAGACATCTCCAGCGAAGGTGGATTTTAGCACCAAGGTACCTGCAGCTCTTAGCAGTCGCTTTGAAATGGCAAAACCATCTGCTGAACCAGTCACTTCCACCACCACATCAGCCGATTTATCCCTAAGATCTCTGGCGAACGAGGAGACTATGCCCATTTTCCTGAGCAATTCCATCGGCTCAGC
>DATIUL010000195.1:0-5350 GCA_035466865.1 Anaerolineaceae bacterium
GCCATCCGCGAAAAAGGTAAAGAGGCCGAAGCCTGCAACCCAGCCGAACTGGGGATTGCCCGCGCCTTGGAATTGGCCGGTGGCAATAAGGGAATCCTCGTCACTGGCAGCATTTTTATCGCATCAGCGGCCAGGGTTATCCTGGCTGGGATGGGCATAAGTAAATAAACACCCTTTGTGGTATCATCACCCGTTCGAGGTGTAAATGAATGACGAGGACTTTTTCCCTTTTCCACTAAATCTGGAAAACCAATTTAAATTGTCAAAATTTGCCAATTTTGAGGAACTTAACGCGGTTAAGAATCACAAGCTAAGCAAAGACGGCAGTTTCACCGCACCAGTTCTCTCTCTGCAGAATGTAGTGCTTTTCCCCAATACCATTACCCCTCTCAGCTTTAACCCTAAAAGCCTGGGTATTAAGCTCGTTACAGGCGCGCAAGAACAAAAAACAACCTTGATTGGCTGTTATGAGGACCCTTCCGCAGAAGCGGGACACCCTTTGACGAGATGTCTGCCGGTCGGGATCGAGTTTGTTCCCAGCCGAATAAATAATGAAGACCCGGAGGCACCCATGGCCCTTTTGCAGGGGCGGCGGCGTGTCCGAATTCTGGAATTGAGTGAAGTCGATGGGTTGACTTATGCCCGTGTAACCCCAATTAAAGAAGTGCGCAGTACGGCAAAAGAAACCAAAGCTTTGATGCGCCTCTGCCTCAAACAATTTGGCCGTTACCTGGAATTGGAAGATAACAGTCAGGATGAAATCCTGAATTTTGCTGAAGAAGCTCAAACCCCTGGTGAACTCGCGGATTTCATCGGTTCCGCCCTGGACCTCGAGCAAGAAGACCGACTGAAATTATTAATGGAAGCTGATGGCATCAGCCGACTTCATTTGATAGCTCGCTTGCTCACGGCTGAAATTAATCTATTGGAACTTGAAGAGCACATCCAAACCCAGGTTCAGAGCGAGATGGACCGCTCCCAACGTGAAAATTATCTGCGCGAGCAGATTTCGAAGATGCAAAAAGAGATTGGGGATGGCAAATCAGCCGACCCGGAAATTCTGGAATTGCAGGAAAAATTGGAAGCTGCAGGCTTGTCAACTGAAGCCCGTGCCGCAGCGGACAAAGAATTAGCACGCTTACGCAGTATGCCCTCGCTTTCCCCCGAAAGCGGCATGCTTGAAAATTACCTGCAATGGCTGGCAGATCTTCCATGGAATGCTAAAACGGAAGACAATTTGGACATCAACAATGCCAGCGCGGTTTTGGATTCAAACCATTATGGCCTTAAGAAGGCTAAGGACCGCATTTTGGAATTCCTGGCTGTAAGAAGCCTCAAACCCACCCGCAGCCATCAACCCATCCTATGTTTTGTGGGTGCCCCAGGCACCGGCAAGACCTCACTTGGGCGCTCGATTGCAACGGCCATGGGCCGGCGCTTCGCCCGCATGTCCTTGGGCGGCGTGCATGATGAAGCTGAAATTCGGGGGCACCGACGCACCTATATCGGTTCCATGCCCGGGCGCATCCTGCAAACCATGAAAAAAGTGGGTGTGGTCAATCCGCTTATTATGCTGGACGAAATTGATAAATTGAATGCTGATTTCCAGGGCGACCCGGCTTCGGCTCTGCTTGAAGTGCTGGATTCTGAACAGAATTTTGAATTCGCCGACCATTACCTGGAGGTTCCCTACGACCTCTCCAAAACGCTCTTCGTCACTACCGCCAACAGCACCCAGAATATCCCGCCGGCGCTGCTTGACCGCATGGAACTGATTGAATTCCCAGGCTATGCCGCACAGGAGAAGATGTCCATTGCCCGCCAGTTCCTGATTAATTCCCAGATGGCCGAAAATGGCCTTGAAGGTGAAACAATCGAATTCACGGACGATGCCCTGCAGACAATAATCGAAGGTTACACCTACGAAGCCGGTGTGCGTAGTTTTGAACGCCAGATTGGAACTGTGCTTCGTAAACTGGCTTTACAAAAGACCAAAGGCCAAGCATTGCCAGCAAAAATTGATAAGGCAGACTTGCCTACCTACCTGGGACCGATTGAGTACTTCCCATTGGTCGCGGAATTAAAAGACGAGATTGGTGTTGCCACGGCTGTGGCCTGGACTGAAAGCGGCGGAGAAATCATGCCCGTGGAAGTTTTGGTGATGCCGGGTAAAGGCAACCTGCAGATCACAGGCCAAATTGGCGAAGTGATGCAGGAATCCGCCCAGGCCGCACTTTCTTACCTCAAGTCCAAGAGTGAAGCCTTCCAGATTCCGGTCGCGTTTTTTGAGGAGTACGACTTCCACATTCACGTGCCCGAAGGTGCCATTCCAAAAGATGGTCCTAGTGCCGGTATTACCATGGCGCTGGCTTTAACCTCGGCTGTTTTAGGTTTGCCCGTGCGCCGCGAACTGGCGATGACCGGTGAAATTACGCTGCGCGGGAAGGTCTTACCCATCGGCGGTGTACGCGAAAAAGTGCTTGCTGCCCAACGTTCCGGCATAAAAACAATGCTATTACCTGCCAAGAATGAAAAAGATTTGGAAGAACTGCAGGCCAATGTGCGTGAGGCTTTGGAGTTTCACTTTGTGGAGCAGATGGATGAAGTGTTGGATTACGGTTTGGTTTCCAAGCCGATTTTCAGCCGTGTGATGCCTAAACAAAGGAAACGCAAGAAGACAGAAAACGAAGATTGATTTTCAAGGGTTGGCAGAAATTGCCAACCCTTTTTTTGTATATTTTCCGAAGGGGTGTTCCGAGCAATTTTGCGACTGCTTGCGTGCTGAGCCCGAAGGGCAAGGGCTGGCTCACCCTTTTTGGATTAATTTTTGTGACTAAGCAACGAGTACGCGCTGCCTCAGCAGCAGAGTGCTGGCTCTCGCTTCCTAAAAACGGGCGGGTTTCGCTTTGCTCAGGCTGCCCCTACTTTGAAATTTCGTTCTGATAATAATGTTGGAGAGCAGCAAAACATCTCCTAGACTTGATTCGGACTCTCATCCGCGGTAACCATCTTTCATCATTTACATTTACTGGAAGATCCTTACTCTACGGGCTCGCACATCGAGCACTCAAACAGTCGCAAAACCGGTTGATGACAAACTAAAGGAAGCGGAAGGCTTTTCAGCCTTCCCTACCAGGGAAACAGGTGGAGCGGATCTGACTATCCAGCCCTGCCTCTTATTATCAAAAAGTTGGGGCAGAGGCAAGCGCAGCGCCTCGCCCGCCCATTCAGTCATCGCGAGCAAAGCGTGGCGATCTGGGTTGCCACTTTAAGAATCAAAACCAGTAAGAATAAATTAAAAGCTCCGGGCGGAGCCGGAGCCTAAGGTCCTATCTAAGAATTGATTTACTGGTCTTCTGTTGGTTGGGAGAGTTCTTCTTGAAGCACCTTGATGCCATTTTGCACCTGGTTGCTCACTTTATCCAATTCAGACTGCAACTTCTGCAGGGTCTCAACGACATATCGATCGGCATCGGATTGAACCTGCGAGGCGTTCTTACGGGCTTCTTCAGCAAGGAGGTCAATTTTTGCTTGCGCGGCCTGGAAAACATCGCTCTTTTCAACCATTTTTTCGCTTTTTTCCCGCGCGATTGTGACTGTGCGGTTGGCTTCTTCCTGGGCTTGGGCGAGGATGCGATCTTTCTGGGCCATGATTTGTTGGGCTTTTTTGATGTCATCCGGAATGGATATACGCATCTGGTCTATGATATCCATAAACGCATTCTCATCCACCATAACGTTGTGGGTGAGGGGGATGGGTTTGCTGTTGTTGAATAGCTCTTCAAGCCGATCAACCAGGTGCAGAATATCCATAAGATGCTCCTAGAAATTGTTAATTTGTTTTTAAAGTTTATCACGAAATGAACGATGTTTGGTGGCTGAGGCCTCTGCTGGGGCATTAATTTTGCTTGATCCGCCCTTGACCTTTGTACCCGAAAGGCTAAATCTCGTTCGTGTCTTTGGTTTTGTACTTATTCTTGAGGGCTTTCTCAACCAGCGGCGGCACCATGCTGGAAACATCCCCACTGAAAGAGGCAATTTCCTTGACCGTTGTGGAGGAAATAAACATATTTTCCTCTGCCGTGATAAGCGCAATCGTATCAATCTCATCATTCAAGCGGTGATTGGCAAGTGCCATGCGAAATTCGTATTCGTAATCTGAGAAAACACGCAGCCCGCGCACAATGGCTTTGGCGTGCACTTCTTTGGCAAAATTGATGGTTAATCCACTATATCCAACGACCGTAATATTTTTGATCTCTTTAAGGCACTCTTTGGCCATGCGAATGCGCTCGGACGGTGTAAAGAGCAGGTGCTTGGAAGGCTTGTCATAAACGGCAACCACCACCTCATCAAAGACCTCCGATGCCCTTCGGGCAATATCGACATGCCCCAGGTGAATAGGGTCGAAGGAACCAGGAAAGATTACTTTTGTCATTAGCTCAAATCTCCTTTTTTGCGCATCGCTGGCCAGAATTCTTCCATAGCCGCTCGTAGAAGTCGATTTTCAGTTGATTCTAATGCAGGATCAGTCTCCATCAGTTTTTCAGCAATCGTGCGTGCCTTGGCAATCATACGCACATCAGCCAGATTGGCCATGTGCAATTCCATAAAACCAGCCTGGCGTGTTCCAAGGAAATCTCCAGGGCCTCGCTGTTCAAGGTCTTTTTCTGCCAGTACAAAGCCATCGTTGGTTTGGGTTAGCACCTGCAAACGCTGGTTCTGAATGGCATCGTCAACAGTGGGAATGAGCACACAAAATGACTGGTCCGCGCCCCGCCCAACCCGACCGCGAAATTGATGCAGCTGCGCAAGACCAAAGCGGTCTGCCCCTTCCACAACCATGACCGTAGCGTTGGGGATGTCCACGCCCACCTCAACCACCGAAGTGGAAACTAAAATGTCGTATTCACGGTTGCGGAATGCCAGCATAACGGCGTCCTTTTCCGCCGGCTTAAGGCGACCATGTACTAAACCTACGCGCAAGTGTGGGAAAATTTCTAATTGTAGCCTCTGCTGCTCTTCGACTGCAGCTTTGGCTTCTTCGTTTTCACCTTGTTCTACCAGCGGGTAGATGATGAAAGCCTGATGCCCCGCCTGCACCTGGGATTCGACCAGCTGGTAAGCCCGATCCCGCATGGCTGGCATCAAAATAGTCGTGCTGATGGGCTTACGGCCGAGCGGCATTTCGTCCATGATGCTCACGTCCAGATCACCAAAAACCGTCAACTGCAGTGAGCGTGGAATAGGTGTTGCGGTCATCACCAAAAGATGCGGATTGCTACCCTTTTGCCTGAGGGCCGCGCGTTGTTCAACGCCAAAGCGGTGCTGCTCGTCCACCACAACCATC
>DATIUL010000196.1:0-2261 GCA_035466865.1 Anaerolineaceae bacterium
ACTCCAATGAATCAGATTATTGACGGACATGAAGTTATAAAAAACATCGGACCCAACATAATAGGATGTGGGCATGCGCAAGGCGTTTTGTAAATCTTCACTGGCCTTTTCTTTGAGGATGCGCGCGGCCAGTAACATACCAGCGGCTTTCCCCCCGATGCGCCCCTCTCCCAATTTATGACGGCGGATCTCAGCCAGATCCTGCACAGTGAACCAATCTTTGGCAATGTTGACGTAGCGCAATTGGTCGCTGATCATTTTCCGGATCAGAACCACCTTGATTTCTGCCAGGCGCGCGTTGTGAGGGGTTAATTCTTCTGCCGGGAGGCCTTCTAGGTAAATTCCACGGTTGAAAAGCACTTCGGTGGGCGCCAATTCGGGGTTGAAATCCAGGCTAAGTTCATCGGCCACCACACCTCGCTCACTGAGGGCTTGCTGAATGATAGCTGAAAGGGTTTCGTACTCAAAATTTTCAGAAAAATAGGCATCCGTAAGCGAGTCAATAACCGCGACTTTTCGCCTTTCCCAGTTTTCCGCGCTTTCCTGGTTGAGCGGCTCACTCAATCCCTCGCGCACCTGGGAATGAATGGCAGCTTGAATGGCTTCATTAATCAGGTCCTGCACGCTGATAATCCCTTTTTCTGCCAGTTTGGCCCGCATTAATTGCCGGATGCGGCTGGCAAGCATGGGGTATTGCACCAATGCCAGGTAAACGCTGAGAAAACGGCTGCTGCGGCTGACTGGAAGGACCATGGCTCTGATTATAAGGAGGAATGGCAGAATCTGCTATATGAATCAGAATATCGGCACAGCAAGTAGTTTGCCTTGCGGAAGGAAGCGAAGCATCTTCCAGTAGCAATCCACCGCTAGAAGATCCCTCGCGAGAGGGGCTTAGGATGACAAGCCCTTTTTGGTTACGTACAGGAAGCGTCAGCAATGAGTGGTTGCTATGCAAATTGTTAGACAAAAAAACACCCCTTGTTGGGGGTGTTTGAGTGAAAGTAATGAAAAGAAATGTTATTGTCAGCGGGTGTTTACCTGGAGACGTTCATTGGCATGATGATATGCCGGTAACTATCATCACCAACGGGGCGAATCATGCCCGGTGTATTGGCGGCATTGGTTTCAAGTGACACGTTGGGGGTCTTGATGACCTCCAGGGCTTCGCGCAAGTAGCGGATGTTGAAGGAAATCAGCAAGGGTTGGCCATCCACTGAAGCATCCACTATTACCTCGGAAGAGCCGGTCTGTTCGCTGGAGGCGGAAATCTGCAGTTGCGGTGCCTTATCGCTGCCTTCTTCCGGCTCAATATCCAGCCGGGCGATGAAATTGCCTTCACGGGCAATAATTTCGGTCTGCTTGCAAGCTTTCAGGAAATTGGCAGTCGAAAGGATGGTTTTGGTCTTAAAGGAAGGTGGAATGATGGCCGCATAGTTGGGGAAGTTGCCTTCAATCAGCTGCGAAACCAGCTCCACATCGTCCAGATGGAAAATAACCTGGCCCCTTCCGGAGGGGAAAGCCATCATTAATGTCTCATCAGCGTCCGTGGCGATGCGTGAAAGTTCAGCCAGGGCACGCGCCGGGATCAGGGCATCCAGTTTTTGGCTGGGTTTCTCAGCGATGGGGGAGGTGGCAATCGAAATGCGGTATCCATCTGTGGCTGCCATCACCAGGTTGTCGCCTTCATAGGTCATGTGCACACCCGTCAACGATGGGCGCGTATCTTCATTGGATGCCGCAAAAACCACTTCCTGAATCATTTCTTTGAAGTTGCTCACGTTCAGAGGCAAGCTGCTTCCCAAATCCGGGCTGGGCATGGGCGGGAATTCTTCCGCGGAAATACATTTGATATCGCTGTTCAAGCTGCCGCAACGCACATTCAAGGTCTGCGTGCGCTCGTCCAAGCTCAAAACAACCTCATCATTGGGCAGGTTGCTTATCAAGTCCGCGAAAGTGCGTGCAGGTACGGTTACCGCGCCTTCTTCCATGATCCTGGCCCCAATCCAGCAGCTAATCCCAAGCTCGAGATTGGTAGCGGAGAGTCTCAGTCGGCCTTCGTCAGTTTTTACGAGTATATTGGATAAGACTGGCAAGGTGCTGCGTGCGCTGACAGCGCGGGCAACAACAGAGATACCATGGCTAAGTTGCTGTTGTTGTACGGTTGCTTTCATAGGTTTCCTCCGCGAAATGGCATGTAAAGTCTGTTAAAGTATACCTTGAAGGAGGACTATTTTCCAGAATTCCCCATTCAGTGGCCAATT
>DATIUL010000197.1:0-1677 GCA_035466865.1 Anaerolineaceae bacterium
CTATTGCCGATTTCCGAGGTCCCATCAGGTGATTACTTCTTCTGGTCCAACGCGGCTGACGAATCCAACTCACGCCTCACTCTAACCTTCGACCTCAGCCAGGCAAGTGGCACGATTAGCCTTGACTTTAAAATCTGGTACGAGCTGGAAAAAGATTACGACTTTGCCTTTGTTTCCGCTTCCACTGATGGCAAAACCTGGCAGATCTTGAACTCGCGCACCTGCACCACGGATAACATCAGTGGCAACAGTTACGGCTGCGGTTGGAATGGAAATTCCAATACCTGGATAGATGAAAGTGTTGACCTTTCAGAGTTCGCTGGCAAGCAAGTTACCCTGCGCTTTGATTATGTGACCGATGCAGCCGTGAATTTGAACGGACTGGCTCTTGATGATGTGCGTTTGGCTGCTATCGGCTACAGTTCGGATTTTGAAACCGATTCGAGTGGCTGGCAAGCGGAGGGCTTTGCCCGGGTTACCAACTACCTGCCGCAGGAGTATATTCTTTCAGTGATTTATGAAGGTTCTCGCGGTAAAGTTGAGCAATTTACCGTCAGCCCGGAAGATAAATTCACCTTACCCGTTAGTTTTGGTTCTCGAACAGAAAGAATCATCATCTCAATTTCTGGTACCACACCGGTTACCAGGGAAAAAGCTGATTTTTCAATTAGGTTTGAATAAGGGATCGTAAAATTTTTTATACAGGAACAAAAAAAGCTGGCCACTTGAAAGGCCAGCTTTTTGTTTAAGGTTTATTAGAAGTTGCCAATGGCATCCACGACGTTTTCGAAGACGCAGAAGTACGGCAGAATACCTATTAGATCCATCGAATCCTTGACGTTATCATTGACACCGGCCATAGTGAGTTCGTGATTGGCTTTCTTTAGCTCTTTTTGTGCTCGAATTATCGTCCACCAACCAGCGGAAGAAACAAAGTCGATATCAGTCATATCCAGCACAATCCCTTTATTGGAAGGGATCAGGTCGCCGAGAACTTTTTCGAGATCAGGAGAAGTGGCACTGTCAATACGACCAAGGCCTTTAACTACGCTACAGTGTTTGTAATCAGTTATCTTAAATTCCATATTATCCTCAAATCTATTGGCTGACGATAGCAAAATTATAACAATAATTTTACTCTGTTCAGCCGATTTGCCACCCAAACCCTATCATGTATAATAACTCCCGATGAAATACTATATTTGGACAGAAGGCTGCCAGATGAACGTGGCCGATTCAGCCCGCCTGGCACGCGCGCTGAGCCAATTACAATACACTGAAGCCGATAGGGTTGAAGAAGCCGATCTGATTGTTTTAAATACCTGCGTGGTCCGCCAGAGCGCGGAGGATAAAGCGCTTGGCCGGCTCAATTCCATCAAGCCTCTTAAAAGCAGCAATCCCAAATTGGTTATCGCGCTCATGGGCTGTCTTATTGGCGTTCAGGGCAACCCCGCCATGCAGAAGCGCTTCCCCTGGGTGGATGTTTTTTCCGCCCCTTCCGACCCGGAACCCATTTTGAGTTACCTCGAGAAACAGCAAGATCAAGCCCTGGCCAGTTCC
The DNA here is from genome assembly GCA_035466865.1 of Anaerolineaceae bacterium. Classification (GTDB taxonomy): domain Bacteria; phylum Chloroflexota; class Anaerolineae; order Anaerolineales; family Anaerolineaceae; genus Mesolinea. The sequence goes on from DATIUL010000197.1 coordinate 1,561, forward strand.
TGGCGGCAGGGTGTGGATAGCATCCTGGATGAAGAGTTTGGCTTGAGCGCTAACGAAAGTGGACGGCAAATTTCTGAGAATTTACCGATTGTGCTGGGGTGTTCGCACGCTTGTGCC
>DATIUL010000198.1:0-18011 GCA_035466865.1 Anaerolineaceae bacterium
TAAACCCTTGACATTGACGTTACGTAAAGGTTTATACTAAATTTCGAGGCGACTAATGCAGTATAAAGTGAACGAATTGTCAAAACTTTCTGGTGTAAGTACGCGAACATTACGGTACTACGATCAGATTGGATTGCTGGAACCCGAAAATGTGGGAAGTAATGGCTACCGCCTATACGGGCAGTCACAAGTAGACAAATTGCAGCAGATTTTGTTCTACCGGGAGCTTGGCCTGGCCCTGGATGAGATCAAGGACATTGTCAATCGTCCTGGATTTGACCCAGAAACCTCGCTTGAGGGTCATTTGGTGGCTTTGCAGAAGAAGAGAGAACAACTGGACATGTTGATTCGGAATGTCAAGAATACAATTAATGCATTGAAAGAAGGTGATGAGATGTCAGATGAAGATAAATTTGAAGGGTTCAAACAGAACCTTATCAAGGAAAATACCAGGAAGTACGGGCCTGAAATCACTAAAAAATACGGAGCAAGCATTGTCGAGGCTTCCAATCACAAGTTGGCAGACATGACGCAAGCTCAATGGCAAGAACAGGAATCTCTGTCCAAAAGTATTTTTGAATTCTTGGCGATAGCGATGGTCAAAAATGACCCAGCGTGCTATGAAGCTCAGAAAGCCGCTGATTTGCACAGGCAATGGCTCAGGATGTTTTGGAAGGATGGCGCCTATTCAAAACAAGCCCACCTCTTGCTCGCTGAGATGTACGTCTCAGACCCGCGGTTCACTGCTTTTTACGATGACAAACTTGGCAAAGGCACCGCGCAGCTGCTAAGGGATGCTGTGGCCATCTACACCAAGGAATAGTGCCCCCTTAGCTGACTGGATCTCAAATCAACAACAAAACCCTCCCCAAGAGGGTTTTGTTGTTTTATTCGCCACATCCGATTTTGACGAAGCAACTACGCTCAAATCGTCCTAAATCATCTAATGGACCTATACAACTAAAGGAAAAATAAGTAAAATAATTCCTAACTGGTATGACCTCTTACCAATACCAGGAAGGAGATTGCATGCCTGAATGGACGATTTCTCCCAAACCAGCAGATCTGGCTGAAAACCGCTTGCTGGATGCCATCCTGGATGGCAGCTTCCCTATAAACTCCAACTTACCCCCTGAACGTGACCTGGCTACCCAACTTGGGGTAACCCGTCCAACGTTACGCGAAGCCCTACAACGGCTCTCGCGGGATGGCTGGATCGAGATCCATCACGGCAAGTCCACCCGGGTTTGCGACTATTGGCGGGAAGGTAACCTCCTAATCCTGAAGGCTCTCTCTGACCGCCCCGACAAACTGCCCGACTGCTTAATCCCCGATTTGCTGCATCTTCGGGCAGCCGTGGCGCCACTTTATGCCAAACGCGCGCTGAGCCTGCACCCCCAGGAAACGATTGACCTTCTTACTTCCTTGCAGGATCTGGAAGACAGTCCGCTTGCCTACGCGCAGGCAGATCAAGCCCTGCACCAACGTCTGGCAAACCTCTCTGACAACGTCATTTATCCCCTGCTACTGAACAATTTCCGTAAAGTGTCCATTCAGGCGGGATTGCTTTACTTTGGCGATCCTTCAGCCAGGGAAGTGTCCCGAGAATTCTATCGAAACTGCCTGCAGGCTGCTAAACAAGGTGATTGCGACCAACTGGAAGCCATTACCAGGGCAGTCATGCTGCGTAGTATCCGCATCTGGTCTGAAACGCAAGCATCTGAAAAGGATTGCCATGAATGAAAGTTGGAGAAAAACAACCTGGAACGCGCTTAACAAGCATTGGGATCTGATAATCGTCGGCGGTGGCATTACCGGTGCCGCGCTCTTGCGCAGGGCGGTCAGTGGCGGACTGGAAACATTGTTGGTTGAGGCGAATGATTTTTCAAGCGGCACCTCGAGCCGTTCGTCCAAATTAGTGCACGGTGGCTTTAGATACCTCAAAAATAGACAATGGGACATTACCCACGAATCCGTGCGCGAACGCGAGTGGCTGCTCAAAAACGCGCCTGAACTGGTGACTCCACTGCACTTCGCCTTGCCATATTCTGCCAGTAAAAGCATGCGTTCAAGTTTTGCACTGGGTGTGGTGATTTACGATGCGATGGGCCACAAATGGGCGCACCGCGAGGTTTCACGTGAGGAAGCTGTGAAACTGGTGCCGGAGATGCAAACCGATTGGCTGAAAGGCGCGTTCCTCTACTACGATGCCGCGGTGGATGATTGTATGCTTGTCAATCGCCTTATCCTGGAGAGTGTGGCCGACGGTGGCACAGCCCTCAACTACTCCCGGGCAACTCAGCTGCTGAAGACCGCTGATGGAAAAGTGAGGGGCGTAAAGCTTGAAGACCAATCCGGGCAAGGCTTGGGAGGCCTGGAACTGCAGGCCAGCGTGGTGGTCAATGCCACCGGGCCCAGAAGTGATGAACTGCGCGCGCAAGTTGGCGGCGAAGGCCGCATACGGCCCTTACGCGGCTCACACCTGGTCTTTCAACGCCAAAACCTGCCCATCTCTATGGCAGTAACCATTATGCACCCGAAAGATCATCGGGCTATGTTTGCCATTCCCTGGGAAGGCAGCACCATCATCGGTACCACTGACCTCGACCATCAGCACAACCTGGACACGCAAGAACCTTACTGCAGCGAAGAAGAGACTGCTTACATCCTTGAAGCGGCCAATGCCAACTTCCCCAACGCAGAGCTAAAGATGGAAGATATCACTTCCAGTTTTGCCGGCGTACGGCCGATTATCCACGGCGGCGCGGATAACCCTTCAGGCGAATCCCGCCGTCACGCAGTTTTTGAAGAAAACGGTCTGATTACTATCACGGGAGGAAAACTCACCATTTTTAGAGTGATGGCAGAGGATACAATGGCGGCTATCGAGCGTGCATTGGGCAGACAAACAAAAAGTATGGAGGCCTGGTTTAAACCCTTAAGGCCATTCAGTAGCCAGAATACAATCGATGACCTAACCTATCAGTACCTCAGCGGCCGATATGGTGCCGACCTGCCGGGAATGGTATCCAACAGCCAATCACACGATTTTGAGCACATCTCAAGCCTGCCAAACGTCTGGGCCGAACTGAAACATGCTGCCCAATCAGGATACGTGGAGCACCTGGACGACTTGCTGCTGCGCCGAGTGCGTTTGGGGCTGCTGCTGCCAGAGGGCGGCAAAGCCGAACTGCCACGTGTGAAAACCTTGGTTCAAGAGAAGCTCGGTTGGGATGAACACAGGTGGAACCAGGAAGCAGAAAGGTATAATCAGGTCTACCAAAGCTATTACAGCCCTAACCCGCAAGGCAGTCAGAAAGGATAGTCATGGCAGAAAAGAAAAAATTTACTCCAGGCTGGTATGAGGAGCGCACACCGGATGGCAGCTACCGTTCTCTGATCAAGTGGGGCAATCCGGAAGGCCTCAAGCACCCCAACAGCGGCCTGGTTAAATTGGTCATGGATGAATTTGGGTTGGATGAAGCATGGCTAAGTAAAGCAAATAATCTTTCTCTCGAAAAAATTGAAGATGACGTGCCCTGCATATTGGCCACAGAACACATAGCCGCTCTATCCAAAATTGTCGGCGCTGAAAACGTACGTACCGATACCTACGAACGCATTAAGCGCTCTTACGGTAAAGGCATGCTGGACGCGCTCAGGCTGCGCCGCAAGCTGGTTGAAAATATCGCTGACGCGGTGGTTGCCCCCCGCAGTACGGAAGATGTGCGCAAGATTGTCGCCTACGCGAATGAACATAAACTCCCCGTCTACGTTTTTGGCGGCGGTTCCTCGGTCACCCGCGGAATGGAAGCCACCATCAGCGGCAGTATCAGCCTGGATATGAGCCGCCATATGAACAAAGTGGTTAACTTCAACGAAATTGACCAGACCATCACCGTGCAGGCAGGAATTTCCGGGCCTGCTCTCGAGCATGTCTTAAACCATGCCCCCAAGGATCTGGGTGCTAAACGTAAATACACCTTGGGGCACTTTCCGCAGTCCTTTGAGTATTCCAGCGTGGGCGGCTGGGTGGTTACCCGCGGCGCGGGGCAAAACTCAACCTACTACGGCAAGATTGAAGATATGGTGATCGCCCAACAGTATGTAACCCCAATCGGCACCTTGCAGACCTGCCCGCAACCGGCCGCCGCTACCGGGCCGGATTTTGATCAGGTGATGATGGGTGGCGAAGGCAGTTTTGGAGTGCTGACGGAAGTAACTTTGCGCCTAAGCCGGTTGATGCCTGAGAACCGCAAGCGCTTCAGCTATATGTTCAAGAATTGGGAAGATGCCATGGCTGCCAGCCGTGAGGTGATGCAGGGCGAGTTTGGCTTCCCCTCCGTATTCAGAATCTCTGACCCGGAGGAGACAGATGTGATGATGCATCTTTATCACATTGCGGACTCTCCAGCGGATACATTGTTAAAGACCATGGGCTTCAAGCCCATGCAAAAATGCCTGATGTTGGGCTTCACGGATGGAGAATTGGGATTTTCAATAAATGTAGATCACAAGATGCGCCGACTTTTCAAAAAATACGGTGCATTTGAACTTACCTTTGCCAACGTGACAGAAGCCTGGGAGAAGGGGCGCTTCACCGACCCATACATGCGGGAAGATTTGATGGATTTTGGCATATTGATTGACACGTTGGAATGCGGAGTCACCTGGTCGCAAATGCCGGATGTGCACAAGAAGGTACGTGCGTTCGTCAAACAGCGCCCTCACACAATTTGCATGACCCACATTTCCCATGCTTATCCGCAAGGGGCTAACCTTTACTTTATCTTTATTGCCAAAATGGATACCATCCGGGAGTATCTTGATCTGCAGTATGGCATCATTGATGCCATCACCAAGGCAGGAGCCTCCATCAGCCATCATCATGGGGTCGGCAAACAAACCGCACCCTGGCTGGAAGAACAAATCGGCAAGGAACAAATGGATGTCATCCGAACACTCAAGCAGCATTTTGACCCTAACAACATCATGAACCCTGGCGGTACTTTGGGGCTGGACATGAGCCCAGCGCAAGCCAAACGGGTATGGAGCAAGGATCTGGAGGGCTAAATGGCCGCAGACCAACTATTGGCTATCGATAATGGCACGCAGTCCGTCAGGGCAATTATTTTCGACCTGAGAGGCAATCAAATCGCAAAGGTAAGGGTGCCCATTGACCCTTATACCTCCTCTGAACCCGGATTTGCGGAGCAAGACCCTGAAAAGTTTTGGCAGGCAGTTTGCCAGGCTTTGAATCTGCTCTGGCTGGAGCCTGGGGTGCGTAAGGATGCCATTGCTGGCGTTTCGGTGACCACGCAACGCTCCACCATGATGAACCTGGACAAGGATGGCAAACCCCTGCGGCCGGCCATTGTTTGGCTGGACCAACGCCGCACACCTGGCCTGCCCATGTTGGGTGGCTTATGGGGTACGCTCTTTAGGGTGGCCGGCGTAACGGGCACTATCCGCTACTTCCAGGCTGAAGCCGAACTGAATTGGATTGCCAAGTATCAGCCCGAAGTGCTGGCAAATACCCATAAATACATAATGCTATCTGGGTATCTCATTTACCGCCTTTCAGGGGAGTACAAGGATTCAATTGGCTCCCAGGTTGCTTACATCCCCTTTGATTATAAAAATCTGGATTGGGCAGGAAAATCGGACTGGAAGTGGCAACTTCTTCCCGTCAAGCCTGAGATGCTGCCAGATTTGGTGCCGCCAACTGGTTTGATTGGATACGTCACCCGGGAAGCGGCTGCCGCGACAGGGTTGCCCGAAGGCTTGCCCATCATAGCTGCCGCGGCAGACAAAGCCTGCGAAGTAATCGGTGCGGGCTGCCTGGACCCGGGCATTGCCTGTTTATCCTACGGCACGTCCGCCACCATCAACACCACCCACAAAAAGTATGTGGAAGTCATCCCGATGGTACCTCCCTATCCAGCCGCTGTACCCGGGCACTATTCCATGGAAGTACAGATTTACCGTGGATACTGGATGGTCTCGTGGTTCAAACGCGAGTTTGGGCTGAGTGAAGAGCGGCTTTCAGTCGAACGTGGAGTGCCCCCGGAGGAATTGTTTGATGACCTGGTGAGGTCCGCCCCACCCGGATGCAACGGCCTGATGCTGCAGCCGTACTGGTCACCTGGTCTTAAAATTCCCGGGCCAGAAGCAAAAGGGGCCATCATTGGCTTTGGAGATGTACATACCCGGGCTTATGTTTATCGTTCAATACTGGAAGGCCTTGCATACGCCTTGCGGGAAGGTGCCGACCGCACCACCAAGCGCAGCCACATCCCAATTTCGGAAGTACGCGTGGCAGGGGGCGGGTCGCAATCAGCCGGTGCCATGCAACTGACCGCCGACATTTTTAACCTGCCTGCTTCCAGGCCGCATGTCTACGAGGCCTCCGGTTTGGGCGCTGCCATGGACCTGGCTGTTGGCTTGGGTTTGCATCCAGATTTTGAAAGCGCTGTGAAGGACATGACCCGCGTATCGGACACCTTTGAACCCATTCCGGCTAATGCACGGCTCTACAATGAACTCTATGAACGCGTTTACCTGAAGATGTACAGCCGCTTGCATGGGCTGTACGACGAAATTCAAAAGATTACCGGGTACCCGGCAAACGATTGAAACTTGTTTTCAATTAATTAAACTGGCTCAACACAAAAATAAATTCCTTGCGGTTGAGCCCGTTTTGAATTTAAATATAAGGTGGCTTAGTAAGAAGATTACCGGAAAATACTTTTATTCCTGAGTCTTTGAGCGGATGAGAATGATCGATTTACCGGGCACCTTTTTGAGCTCGAAGAATTCACTTTTGGCTCGCACAAGCGTGGCCAGCTGCCGCGATCCATAAGTGCGGGGGTCAAAACTGGGGTCGATACGGCGCAGTGCCGTACCCACTTCGGATAAAGCGCACCAGTTATCTTCATCCGTACCCACTACACCAATGGCCTGATTGATGTGGTCCACCAGCTCGCGGTCCTGGTCGGTCATCACAAGTGTTTTGGGTTGCTTTTCGGCGATTTTCGTTTTGGGTTTTTCAGGTTTTTCAAGATTCTCGGTGTAGATGAATACATCGCAGGCAGAGACAAACGCTTTTGGGGTCAGGCGGCGGCCAATACCAATGACCTCCTTGCCGCTTTCGCGGATGCGCGTGGCCAGGCGGGTGTAATCGCTGTCGCTCGAAACCAGGCAAAATCCGTCGACTTCCTGCTTATGCAGAATGTCCATCGCGTCGATAATCATGGCCGAATCTGTGGCGTTTTTACCGACTGTATAGCGGAATTGCTGGATGGGTTGGAAAGCGTAAGAGTTGAGAATGTCTTTCCAGGATTTCATATTGGCTGTGGTCCAATCGCCGTAAACACGGCGGATTGTGGCATTGCCAAAACGGCTGGCCTCAAGGACCATTTGTTCCATCAATGAGGATTGAGCGTTATCGCCGTCAATTAATACAGCAATGCGCTTTTCGGAGTGTGAATTTATTTCATTTGTCATACTGGAATTATAAAGCAAATCGGGAGCTAAACTCGCTCCCGATTAATGTCTTAGCAAGCCTGCTTAACCAGGCCATGTTTTTCATAGTATTGCTGATGGTAATCTTCAGCAAGATAAAAGTTTTTGGTCATAACAAGGTCGGTGGCAATGGGCATCTCATAAACATGGGCTTTATTGAGTGAATTGATTAGATCTTCTGCCTCTTTTTTTTGCTCCTCGTTGTTATAGAAAATAATGGAGCGGTACTGAGAGCCAAAACTGCCCAGCTCATCGCAAGCACAACTGCCTTCGTTGATAGCGAAATAGGTTTCAAGCAGTGCCTTATAACTGATTACTTCAGGATCATAGATGACAAGAACGGTTTCAGCGTGGCCAGTCAGGTCACGGCAGACATCCTTATAGGTAGGGTCAACGGTACTACCTCCAGCATAGCCGACCTTGGTAAAGGCGACCCCAGGTGTAGCTCTGAAAGCTGCTTCCACTCCCCAAAAACAACCTCCGGCGAACAGGGCGTAATCCAACATAAATTTGATCCTTCCATAAATTAGAGTTAAAAACTCCAATTTAGAGTAAATTATTTTAGAGTTTCCCAAATATATCATCTTGTAAGGGGGGAAAACCAAATCGTGAGATTTAGTACAAAGTTTTTAACATATTTAGCCGTTGAAATAGGAAATATCTGTCAGGAAAACCCTACAAATTATTCAGGCAACCGCCTTTTGCAGCCCAGACTGCCATGCCGATTATGCCGGCTTCGTCGCCCAACTCGCCGGGCACGATCTCGATCTGATCCGCAGGCATCACAATCATGCGCTCTTTAAGAGTGCGACGGATTGGTTTTAGCAGGAGGTCTCCCGCGGCGGCTACCCCACCGGTAACCACAACTTTTTTCGGGCCCACAACCAGAGCCGCGTTCAAAATTGCTACACCCATGGCCTCACCAGCGGTTTCCCAGATTTCAAGGGCAATTGCATCACCCGCTTCGGCGGCCTTGGCGATGAGGTATGGTGTAATTTTGTTCAGGTCGTACCCCGCCAGCTCGCCAATGGCGGTTGCCTGGCCCTGAGCAACACGTTTAATCCCCATGGCAGCGATAGCCGGGCCGGATGCATAAGTTTCAACACACCCGTGATTGCCGCAGCCGCAGGGCGGGCCGTTAACGTCGATAACGATGTGGCCAAGTTCACCCGCGGAACCGCCTTGGTTGAGGACGAGTTGATTATGGATCACCACGCCGCCGCCGATGCCTGTGCCGATGGCAAAGCAGAGCATGCAATCCACGCCTTTACCTGCGCCAAATGCCCATTCACCGTAGGTGATGGCACGCACGTCGTTGAGGAGGTAGACAGGTTTATGGAGGATGGCTTCCAGTTTGGCAGCCAGGGGGATGTTGATCCAGTGGGTTGGCAGGTTGGTCATAAAGACCGTCTCGCCTTTTTCAAGGTCCAGGCGGCCGGGGGCTGAAACGCCCACCCCGCCGATGGTCTCCCAGGAGAAATTATTATCTGATACCAGTTGTTGAATGGTCTTGCCGATGCGCGCGATGACCTTTTCAGGCCCTTCATGGGAACGGGTAGGCGCGCCTTTGGTGGCCACAACCTTGCCGGTGGACATATCCACCAGCCCAGCCTTGATGTTGGTGCCACCTAAATCACAACCTACATAATACTGGTATTCCATATGATTCTCCCTGCGATGTAATGCAAATAAGTGGGCCCGGAAGGATTCGAACCTTCAACCAAGCGATTATGAGTCGCCTGCTCCGCCATTAAGCTACAGGCCCATTTGCCCTATTTTAGCACACGCAGCCGCTTTTGGCCCGGCTTTGCCCCTTATTTCTGCGCTTGCTGCTTTGCCCAGCTATCCACCAGCGAGAGCGTGCGGTTGAAAACCAGGCTGCCAGGTTTGCTGGTAAAGCTATCCGCATTAAAGTAGCCATTGCGCACGAACTGCCAGGGCTGGCCGGGTTTGGCCTCTGCCAAAGCTGGTTCCAGCTTGCAGCCCTTGAGAACCTCAAGCGAATTCGCGTTGACATGATCGGTAAATAATTCACCTTCGGGCAGGTCTTCAGGATGCTCATCCTTGAACAGATAATCATACAAATGCACTTCCGCACCGATTGCATGCTGCGCTGAAACCCAATGGATTGTGCCCTTAACCTTGCGCCCATCAGCTGCATTGCCGCCGCGGGTTTCGGGGTCGTAAGTGCAGTGCACCGCCAAAATATTGCCTTCGGCATCCTTTTCCAGGCTGACAGCCTTTACAAAATAGGCATTCATCAAGCGCACTTCACGCTCCGGGGAGAGGCGGAAGTACTTGGGAACAGGGTTCTCCATAAAGTCATCCTGCTCAATGTAGAGCTCGTGCGAGAAGGGCACTTTTCGGCCGGTCGTGCATTCCGGGTTCTGCGGGAAATCGCTCACCCAAAACTCTTCAGTCTGATCGGCCGGATAGTTATCGATAATCAGTTTGAGGGGGCGCAAAATTGCCATACGGCGTGGCGCGGTCTGATTAAGCTCGTCCCGCACGAAATGCTCAAGCAGTTCAACATCCACAAAACTGTCACTTTTAGCCACACCTACCGCCTCAATAAAGTTGCGGATGGCCTTGGGTGGGTAACCGGCGCGCCGCATGGCAGCCAGCGTGGGCATGCGCGGATCAATCCAGCTATCCACATAGCCCTGCTCAACCAGCAAACGCAGCTTGCGCTTGGACATCACCGTATGGGTCACATTTAGCCGGGAGAACTCAATCTGCTGCGGGTGGAAAATCTCCAACTCATCAAGGAACCAATCGTAGAGCGGCCGATGGTTTTCGTATTCCAACGAACACATGGAATGGGTAATGCCTTCGATTGAATCCGACTGGCCATGCGCAAAGTCGTACATGGGGTAGATGCACCACTTATCGCCAGTGCGATGATGCGTGGCGTGCATGATGCGGTACATAACGGGGTCGCGCATGTTGATGTTGGGGGAAGCCATGTCAATTTTGGCGCGCAAAGTTTTGCTGCCATCCGGGAATTCGCCGCCGCGCATGCGCTCAAAGAGTTCCAGATTTTCTTCAATGGAACGCTCGCGCCAGGGCGAATTTTTGCCGCCTTCGGTGAGCGTGCCGCGGTACGCGCGCATCTCCTCGGCTGTAAGCTCATCAACATAGGCTTTACCCTTTTTGATGAGTGTGATGGCCATTTCGTAAAGCGCTTCAAAGTAATCTGAGGCATACAATTCCTGGGCATAATCAAAACCCAGCCAGTGGATATCTTCCTTGATCGCATCCACGTATTCGGTATCTTCCTTAACCGGATTGGTGTCGTCATAGCGCAGGTTGGTGCTGCCGCCGTATTTTTCCGCCATGCCGAAATCAATAATCAGGGCTTTGCAGTGGCCGATGTGCAGGTAACCGTTGGGCTCAGGTGGAAAACGGGTTTTCACCTTGCCACCAAAGCGGCCGGTACGGTTGTGTTCATCGATTATTTCTTCGATAAAGTTCTTGGAGGTAAAGCTTTCTTCTGTCATATCAGCTCCTGATTCTGCTAAAAAATTATAACAATGATGCCCATAGAACGGCAATTCCTAACAATAAACAAAAAGCCCTGGGGAGAAGCCCAGGGCGATTGAAAAATGCAACCTTAAGGCTTCATGGCCTTCTCGACCAGGGTTTGAACAATCTGTTGGATTTGCTGGAGGTCATTTTCTTTGGCAGAGCCGGCAAACTGGTGCGCGCCAACCACATCCCAGGAAAGTCGCTCCGCGAAGCCGCTAAAGACATCCAGTGCCCCACCAGACCAGGCAAAACTACCAAAGTAAGCAGCTACTTTATGCTTGACTTCCTTGATTTCAGCCATGTGGAGTGCCCGAACCATGGCTGGGAACATGGCCCTTTCGTAGGTTGGGCAGGCCACTAAAATGCCGTGTTTTGTCCAAAGTGAAGGCAAATAGTAACTGGGGTCCGTAATGCCAACGTTGAAGACCTCTATGGGGATTTGCTGCCGGCCAACCACCTGCAGAACCTGATCAAGCGCGCGCTCGGTGTTGCGGTACATGGAACCGTAGAGCACGGTGACACCGGGGCAGGCTGGCCCCTGCGCGTATTCCGCCCAGGTTTTGTACAGGCTGATGATGCGCATTGGATCCTTGCGCCAGATTAAGCCATGCGAGGGTGCCACGATGCTGACGGGGTAAGCAGAAACCTTGTCGATAGCCATCAACACATTGCGGCTGAAAGCTGAAATAATATTGGTGTAGTAGCGCAGGGCTTCTTTTTCAAAGAAATCAATGTTCTGGCACTCATCATCAAATATGCAGCCGTCCAGAGCGCCGTACTGACCAAAGGCATCGCATGAAAACAGCAATTTCTCTTCGGGCACGTAGGTCATCATGGTTTCAGGCCAGTGCACGCCAGGGGTATAAAGGAATTTGAGCGTGTATTTACCCAGGGAGAGTGTATCTTCGTGTTTGACCACCTGGGTGTTTTCTGTGAGGCCGTAGAAGTCCTTCATCATTGAAACGGCCTTCTGCATGCCAAGTATTTTTGCGTTGGGAGCTAATTCTCTCAAGCGGCACAAAGCACCGGTATGGTCGGGTTCCATATGATTGACGATGATGTAATCCAGGTCTTTCAGATCGATCAAATCAGAAAGTTCCTGGGCAAAATCATCAGAGAAGATCTCTTTGGACACATCAATCAGGGCATTCTTCTTGTCCTTGATCAAATAAGCGTTGTAAGAAACTCCCACCTCGTGTATCGGCCAAAGGCCTTCAAAGAGGTTTGTGGAACGGTCATTCACACCGACCCAATAGATGTTGGGTTTTATCTCAACAGCATGCATATTCCCTCTTATTCACTAATGAATTTTCGCACGTCCTCTAACTGACCAGCAGAACAAAGATAAACGTTCTTCTGAGCAATGAACTTGGCGTATTCGGCGATGTAGATCTTGCCCGGGTCGCGCAGGTCAAATTTTTCGGGGTGATCCCTGAAGAATTCACGATGTACGCGTGTCCAGACCAGGCGGCCATCAGTATCAATATTGATCTTGGTGACACCTAATTTGGAGGCAGGTTTGAATTGATCCGGGTCCACACCCCTGGCACCACCCATTTTGCCGCCTGCAGCGTTGATGCGGGCCACTTCGTCCTGTGGGACGGAACTGGAGCCGTGCATAACCAGGGGGAATTTGGGAAGTTGTTTCTGGATTTCGGCGAGAACATCGAAGTGCAGAGACTGGGTACCGCTGAACTTGAATGCGCCGTGGCTGGTGCCAATGGCAACTGCCAAAGAGTCACAACCGGTGCGTTCAACAAATTCTTTCGCGGTGTCGGGGTCCGTCAGTTTTGCGTTGGCTTCAGAGACGTTTACATGTTCTTCCACGCCGCCAAGCTGTCCAAGTTCGGCTTCAACAACGAGGCCTTTGGCATGGGCGCGCTCGACAACCCGCTTGGTAACAGCAATATTGTCTTCAAATGAGAGTGAAGAGCCATCAATCATGACGGAAGAATAGAAACCGGAATCAATGCAGTCATAGCAGGTGGCTTCATCGCCATGGTCAAGATGGACGGCATAGATGGCTTCTGGGAAAACCTGGTCAGCCGAGCGGATAAGCCCTTCAAGGAAAGCCTTGTCGGTATAATTGCGCGCTCCCTTGCTGAGCTGAATGATGAAAGGTGCTTTGGAATCAAGGTTTCCCTTGAAGAGGCCGACAATTTGTTCAAGGTTGTTGATGTTATAGGCACCAATGGCATAGTTGCCGTAAGCGTGCTCAAATAGTTTCTTGGTTGTGACGATCATATTCAGCTCCTTGGTATGCTAGATGAATAAATTATACCTTCGCAACGAGCAATTCTCAAATCCTGGCTAAGGATGTTTGCAGAAAAGTATTCGAATTAACTTAGTGCTTCCCGATAGATCGCCCGCATCTTATTGGCATATTGGGCAGGGTCGTGATCTGTGCGAATTTTCTCCAAGGCTCGCCCACCTTTTTCAGCGATTTGTTCCGGGTTAGCGACAATTTGGCGGATGATGTCTTCAAGACCTGCTTGAATGGTGGCACCAAGAAGATTGCGATTCTCTTCGGTGTTGTAGAGAGCCTCTTTTAGGCGGTTTTGGGGCACATTGATAAGCCAACCCACCCGGTTATTGTTCATTTCAGGCAGGGCTCGGCTATCCGTGGTGATCACGGGTAAACCGCAAGCCTGTGCTTCGAGCACAGATATGCCGTAAGTGTCCGCCCAGGTGGGAAGGAGGCCAACATCACAACTCTTCATCAGCTCAAGCACTTTATCATTGGGAAGAGAGGGGAAATATTCCACCCAATCGGGGTTGTCGGCGAAAATTTTCTTGGCCCACTGCACGTCTTTCTCAGTTTCATGCGCGGCGTATGGTTCCAGGCGCAAAGAACTCACAACTACAAGTTTGATGGGTAAATGTTCTTCTTTTACCAATTTTTCGAAAGCCAGCAGCAATTCTTTGCCGCCCTTGCGAAAGAATGCCTCCCCAACAAGGATAAAGCGAATCGGGGTAGCGTTACTGTATTCCCGAGGATTGACTGCTTCCACAAGTAGATCTTGCGGGGGATGCAAGACCTTCATTTTGGCAAGAATAGGTTTGCTATAGTCCGTGGGAAAGGAGGTCAGTAGATCGCGTTGCATCGCCGCAGAGCACTCGGACCATGGCAGGAGGTTTTTACAGGGTTTACCAGCCAAAGCTGTCAGACCCCTTTCGACGAGAGGGGTCATCAAGGCGGGAAGCGGAATTTCCTCTTGATGGCGGGCGACCAGATCAGTGAAGCGAGGCAGAATGGTCTCGAAAGATGAAATCCATGGGGTTTTGCCATAGCTAATACCGTTGGAGAGATGGATGAGATCCACACGGTTCAAATCGAAATCCTCAAATTGATTATTCAGATTGAACGTTGGGATCAACGGCGCCCCAAAGAGTTGGTTAAGCCTGAAACCTAGATTACGTTCAATGGAATAAAGGTCGCGAACAGGAACGTATTTGGCTTCAGGGACCTTGGCAACGATTGTACGTTTATTGGTGTAGTAATTAAAGCGGTAAGCTAACACGCCAATTTTCATAAAGTTTCCTTAGCAAGGATTATAACAATGGAATTCTCAATAATCTGTTCCTGGCAACGGTGGGATGGATCGACGCCCTGTCAGAAGTTACTGTGCAACCTGGCTTTTCTCTGGCTTCCATAACAGGAACAAGACCACTGCCAGTAAAGCGCAACCAGCCCCAAAGAAGAATGGCGCCGAGGGTCCAAAGCCTTTCCATCCAAATGCCCCAGACCATAAAAAACCGGCAATCAACGAGGCAGGAAAGTCCAGTATACCCAGGACGGCATTGTAAGTGCCATGGGCTGTACCCAACAGATTAGCGGGCACAAGGTCGGTCACCATCGCCTTGGCGGTGCCGTAAGCCATGCCATAGTAGAGCCCGTAGGCCACGTAGAGCAGCCAGATTTGGGTACCATTTTTTGCCAAGGCAAAACCCAGGTAAATGAATGCGTACACAATCCAACCCGCCACAATCAGGGTGCGTCGTCCAATTCGGTCAGAAAGGGCACCGGCCGGGGTGGAGACAATCGTATAGACCAGGTTGAAGACCGCCAGCATAATCAGTATGTTCAGGATGTTCAGGCCGCGTTCCTGGGCACGCAAAACCAGGAAGGCATCGGACGAATTACCGAGGTCAAAAAGGCCGACGATGACCATAAAGATCAGGAAGTTCTTTCCCAAACCCTTAAAGCTAATCTTGGGACTCTGGCGGGCTTTTACAACAGCTGTATCTCTTGCGCCTATTGCCAAAGCAAGCACTGCCAGGAAGGCCGGAATAATGCTAATAAGTACGATGGTACGGAATGTATGATCGGTAAGCTCCTGCCCGGAAGCCTGCAGCTTCCAAACTACAAGAGCAGCAATCAGGATGCCCAGGAAGGCTCCAGCGGTATCGGCGGCACGGTGCAAGCCAAAGGCAAAACCGCGGTGTTCAGGCGCGATCGAATCTGCCACTAGCGCGTCGCGCGGGGCGGTGCGGATGCCTTTGCCAAAGCGGTCCATCCAGCGGATGCTGGCAATAGCGGCAGTCGAATTGGCAAAGTAAAAGAAAGGCTTCACCAATGCAGAAATGCCGTAACCCAACACAGCCAGCCATTTGCGAGTGCCCAGCTTATCTGAAAGCCAGCCAGAAAAAACTTTAAGCACGGAGGCAGTGGCTTCCGCGATGCCTTCAATTATGCCGATGGTCAGAAAGGGCACTTTGAGCACATTCTGCATAAAAAGGGGCAGGATATTGAGCACCATCTCACTGGAGATATCCATGAAGAAACTCGTGAGGCTTACAAACCAGAGGTTGCGAGGGATTTCATTCAGCTTGGGGAAATTTGTCTTCTTGGGCATCGGCTCATTTACTCCAGTTGTAATTATAGGCGTGCGCCAAATTTTCAGCTGTAAACAAAAGGAATTTTCATTTGATACTCACCAATCCCCTTCTGCCATATAATTCGACGATGGACCACCATGCCCAATTGAACCAAATTCTCAGTCTGTTCGGACTGATGTAAATGACAAGGCAGAAAATGAAACCAGTTTCGGAGACCACGCAAATTAATGGAAATATTCATCTTTCTATACTGATTACCGGCGCGACCAATGGCATCGGTAAAGAAGTTGCCTTCGAATTGCTTTCACAGGGGCATCATGTAATCATTCACGGGCGTAACCCCAAGAAAATCGAACAATTTGTCTCTGAAGCCCTTACCCGCGTGCCGGATGCAAGAATCGACACCATTTTGGCTGACTTCTCCTCCCTCAAGGAGGTCAAAACCATGGCCGAAGAGCTAAAAGAGCGCTTCTCCCACCTGGACGTGTTGATCAACAACGCGGGTGTCTACTGCAACAAGCGATGCTACTCTGCTGAAGGCTTCGAGCTGGCTTTCGCGGTGAATTACCTGGCAAGCTTTACCCTGACGCTCCAGCTGATACCATTGCTGGCAAAAAGTCAGTCCGCACGCATCATCAACATGAGCTCCGTTGGGCATCGCTACGTCTGGATCAACCCCCTCGACATTCAGAGTCGGCACTTTTTTTGGGGTTGGGTGAATTATTGCCGCTCCAAACTGCTGCACATCCCCTTCACTTTTCGGCTGGCAGAATTTCTGGAAGGCAGCAACATAACAGTGAACGCGCTTCACCCCGGGGTGATTATCGGTACCGAGGTTACCAACACCGCCTTCATTAAGTGGGGCTTGCCTTTAAAATTTGGAGCGGCGACGGTAATCAATTTGGCAACGAACCCTGACTTGGACCGCATGAACGGCATGTACATTGAACGATACAGAATATCCAGGCCCAGCCCGATGGCACTTGATAAGAGCTTGAAATCGCGTTTATGGACCCACAGCTTCAAGTGGGCAGGGCTAAATCAGGAAGAATGCGAACAGGAGCTGATAACCCTTAGCCGAAGCGGCCGGTAATGTAGTCTTCGGTTTCTTTGTTCACCGGCCTGGTGAAAAGTTGTTCGGTTTTGCCATATTCCACCAAAACACCAATCCGGGCATCGATGTTGTTTCTGTCGAGTGACATAAAAGCTGTGTTATCTGAGGCCCTGCCAGCTTGCTGCATGTTGTGGGTGACGATAATGATGGTGTAGTTCTGCTTGAGTTCCAGCATCAGCTCTTCGATGCGCTGGGTGGAGACCGGGTCAAGCGCGGAAGCGGGTTCATCCATCAGGATCAGGTCTGGTTCGGTTGCCAGCGCGCGGGCTATGCACAAACGCTGCTGCTGGCCGCCTGAGAGTGCCAAACCGCTTTCCTTCAACTTATCCTTCACTTCATCCCATAAAGCCGCCTGGCGCAGGCTGGTTTCAACCAATTCGTCCATGTTGCCAGTGTAGTGGTTGATGCGCGGGCCAAAGGCCACATTTTCGTAGATACTTTTTGGGAAAGGGTTCGGCTTTTGGAAAACCATCCCAATGCGCCGCCGCAATCCAACCGGGTCAAGCGACTTTTCATTGATATTAATGCCATTGTAGAGGATTTCACCTTCCACACGAGCGCCAGGGATCAGGTCGTTCATGCGATTGAATGCACGCAGTAGTGTGCTCTTGCCACAGCCAGAAGGGCCGATAATTGCTGTGACCTTATGAGGCTCGATGGCAATATCAATATCACGGACGGCAAGTTTGTTGTTGTAATAGACATTCAAACGCTTGGTTGCGATGAGCGCTGTCTCTAATGGGATATGAAGGTTATAGTTGCGGGTGATTTCTTCCATGGATTACCATTTCACTTGTAGTTTGTTGCGTAAATAGATGGCCAGACCGCTCATACCCAAAAGAAGGGCGAGGAGCACAATAATGCCCGCGGCTGCCAGGTGCACGTTGTATTCAGGTTGAGGCAGGGTGATCCAGTTATAAATCTGGATTGGCATGGTCGTAAATTTATCCCAAACATTCTCAGGCAAAAAAGGCACGTACATGAAAGCGCCCATGATGATAAGCGG
>DATIUL010000199.1:0-7131 GCA_035466865.1 Anaerolineaceae bacterium
AAACGCTCCCTCGGTAGAGACTTCTTACGAAAGCCGCATTCTTGATGACCTCTGCACCTTACTGGCCAGCTTACGCCAGCCGGAAAAGGAACGTGCCTTGCTCGCGGCGAACCCATCCGCACTTTATTGGCAAGTTATGGAAGGCCTGGCACAATCTGTCGGTTTAATGAGCGGACAGGTTCCAGCAGAAATTGCTCGTAATTTTCTGGAACTGCCCAGGGGTGAAGCCCTGCGCTGGCTGGTACAGTCCTGGATGGTCTCCGCAGCTTTTGATGAATTGAAGTTTCACCCGGATTGGCGCCTGGAAGGTACCTGGCAGCATGACCCCCGCAAGACACGCCTGGTGCTGCTCAAGTTGCTTTCGGGCTTGGGTGGCCGCTGGTATAGCCTTGAGGAATTCATCCAACAGGTCCGGGCGTCTGCTCCTGATTTTCTGCGAACCGGTGCTGAGTATGATACCTGGCTGGTGGTATCTTCACACACGCACCAATTATTGCGTGGGGTGGAAAGTTGGGATGCCATGGAAGGTAATTTTTTACGGACATTTTTAGCGTCCACCTGTTTTCAGCTCGGTTTGGTGGAGATGGATAGCAGTACTAACCCAAAATGTTTCCGACTCTCTTCCGCGTTTGGTTATCTGACAAGCCTTGCGGAAAACAAATCACCAAACTTCCCAACTGAAAATGCACCCATCCTGGCGAACCCATCCGGAAAGTTGGAAATGACAGCCCTCACCCCACGCCTGGTTCGCTACCAAGCATCACGCTTCGGGGAGATCCTTAGAAATGGTCCGGAAAGCTACGACTTTCAAGTAACCCCCCAATCACTGAAGATTGCCTCCAAACAAGGCCTGAAGGTTGGCCACTTACTCAAACTTTTACGAGAAAATGGCCGGCAACAACCCTCGCCAGCCTTGATTCAGTTGTTGAAACGCTGGGAAGAGAAAGGTCGGGAAAGTTGGATTGACCAACCTCTGGTCTTGCATTTGCCCAATAGCGAGACCTTAAAGGCTCTCAAAGCCTCCCCAGCTGGGGCAGGCCTTGGTGAGGTACTTGGACCTACGACCGTGGTGGTCAAGCCTGGCACTGAAAAGCGTGTTCAGGTTGCTTTGGCACGCCTGGGTTTGCTCACGGATTTTGAAATTCATTGCCATGAGAACTGATATTCGATTGAGAAAAGATGAAGCGCTCCGGACCTCCACCTGGGGTTCACTGGTCGGAATCATTCTACTGGCAACCATCATAAGCGCAGTATTCCGAATTTTTGGTGTGGTACAAGATAGGCCGCTCTTGGTTTCATATGGCGTCGCTGCCTGGAAAATCCAGTGGCTCTTCGTTAGCCCTGTTGTGCTAATTATCAGCAATCTATTGGGCTGGCTCTTTCTCTGGCAGCGGTGGAAAGGCTACTTGTGGCTTGCGTGGGTTGCATTCACCGCGAACTTATTGAGTTATTGGGCTGAACGCTTGTTGGTGTGGTCATCTGACCAAAATTTGCAGGGCAACCTGTGGTTTATGATTATCCTTTTTGGGGCCTACTTTGCCCTGATGCTGCTCTTTACCCTGGATCTGAAAACCAAAGATAGGAACTGAAATGCCCGAAGAGATCGAAGCAAAATTTTACGTAACCAATCTACCTGGCCTGCGCGCTAAACTGATGAATTTGAGTGCCAGTGTGAAGCAGAAAAGAGTCTACGAGCAGAACTTGCGTTTTGACACTCCTTCGATGACTCTCAGTACCGAAAAAAAGGTACTGCGCTTGCGTCAGGATGAAAAAATTCGTCTTACCTTTAAAGGCCCCGGCTATCTGCAGGATGCTGTACTGGTACGCCCCGAATTTGAAGTGGAAGTAAGCGACTTTGAGCAGACGCGCCAGATTCTGGAAGGACTGGGATACCAGGTTTATTCACTTTACGAAAAGTACCGTGAAACCCTCTGCTTGGACGGTGTAGATGTAATGCTGGACGAGATGCCCTACGGCAACTTTGTGGAACTTGAAGGTCCCTCAACCCAATCAGTCAAAGCGCTGGCTCGTAAAATGGGTCTCGATTTTGATAAACGCATCGTGCTTTCTTATATGGTGCTATTTGACCACTTTAAAACCACCAAAAAACTGGCAGTACGCGACTTGACCTTTGACAATTTCAAAGATATTGCGTTTAGCTCTGCAGATTTTGAAAATTTGCCAGAATCTTAAGAATCGAGTTTGAGGTGCTTGGCGGCTTCGCGGAAACTGAGCGGTGCCAGTTTATCCCGATACTCTCTTAGAAAAGCACCCACCCAGGCTGGGTCTGTCCATGCGTAGGCGCGCAGGCTCCAGCCGATGGCCTTGTTGATAAAAAATTCCCGGCTGCCCAGATTTTTGAGGATTATAGTCTTGAGTAATGCCGTATCTGTTGCCTGCTTAAAGCCCAATTGATGGTCGATTGCGGCCCTCCGCACCCAAAAATCGGGGTCTTCTGCCCAATCGAGCATAACGGACTTGAGGGTTTCATCCTGACTGACCAAATACCCTACCAGAGCGTCCAGGCTGTCCACGCTATCCCACCAGGATTTCTGCTCTACCAGGGCTTTAATTCTTGGTAAATCTTCGCTCGTCAGATGCCGCTTGAGCGTGTGAAGATAGGAGATGGCAAAGTATTGTAATTCTCTTTGCGGGGCATCCCAAAACGCCTGCACAAGCTCCCAATCAATGGCTTTTTGTTGGCGGGCGGCTGTCAGGAAGGGTTTCTGAGCCTCGCGCATGTCGGGCGATTTTAAGCCGAAATACTCGAACTGGTTGCGCATGTAGGCTTTCATGGGTTTGGCATTTTCAGGGTTCGCCCGGGTAGCCAGTGCCTGTTGAACGTTTTCAAAAGAAATCGTTTGCCCCTCAAATAGCTGTAGATTGGTCCAGGTTAGGCGTTGAGAACTGGCATCTTTTCCTATGAGTAGCTTGGCCACTTTGTCGAAAGCCTGCGGGTCTGCACTGGTGAAATACTCAGTCTTTCCTTTGCCCTTACTGGTGCTAAGCAAGTCGTGACTTTCCAGCACCCTTTCAACCTGCCTGGCCACCGCAGGCGCGGGATCAATAACAACCACATCAGGGCCGGCTATCCGCGTGATTTGGGGAATGACAAATGGATAATGGGTGCAACCCATCACAAGGGTATCAGCACCTTGCTGTACCATCGGTTCGACGGCTTCTTTAAGGATGGCAAGTGTTTCAGGGCTGTCCAGCGCGCCAATTTCGATTTGCGCAACCAGGCCTGGGCAAGTGCTTTCAAAAATCTCTACATCCTGGGCAAAACGCTCGATGACAGAGGCATACAACTCACCGGAAAATGTGGAGGGTGTTGCCAAAACGCCGACTTTGCCGGAATGGGTCTGATTGGCGGCCGGCTTGACCGCGGGTTCCATACCCACAATGGGTAGATCCGGGAAGCGCAAGCGCATCTCCTTGAGGGAGGCCGCTGAAGCCGTATTGCAGGCGATGACGAGTAGTTTAATTTTCTTTTCGAGCAGGAAATGAATGACCGCCTCAGCCAGGTCCTGCAATTCAGATTTGCTGCGCGAGCCGTATGGGCAATTGATTTGGTCACCAAAGTAAACCAGGTTTTCGTGGGGCAATTGCGCTTGAATTTCCCGCAGGACAGAAAGCCCGCCGACGCCGGAATCGTAAATCCCTATCGGTTCAGAATGTTTTGCCATGGCTCAATTTTAGCACTTGACCAGAACTCGAAGATATTGGTAAAAGACCTGCATGGCTCAGTCCATACCTCTGCATGCGGCGATGAAAGCCCCAAACAGCTGCCTCATTTGAGGGGATTCGGGCATGCACTCCGGATGCCACTGCACACCCAGAACGAAGTGTTTTGAGGGCATTTCGACGCCTTCAATGAGCCCATCAGCAGCTCGAGCGCTGACCAGCAGGCCTTCTCCAAGCTTGTCGAGGGCTTGGTGATGGATGCTGTTTGTTCCTGTCTTTGTTGCACCAAGGGCTTTCGCCAAAAGAGTTTTGGGTTGGATGTCGACCTCATGTACTACGAGGTCACGTTTGTAGCCGGGAAAATAATCGTGTTTTGCGGCTCGTGGCAGGTCGGTGGCAATATCACAAATGAGTGTGCCACCCAGGGCAACGTTCAGTACCTGCACACCGCGGCAAATAGCCAGCATGGGCTTGTTGGCTGGCATGAGGGCTTGAATGAGGTCGATTTCAAATTGGTCCCGGGGTTGGTCCACCCCGGAAAGGCGCCCACAAGAAGCAGTGCCATAGCGTGAGGGCTCGACATCTCCCCCGCCGCAGAGTAGAAAGCCGTCGCACAGTCCAATCAAAGCCGGCAAGTCTTCGGTTGAAAGATCTGGGGCAACCACAAGCGGTAAGCCGCCTGCCCGGATAATTGCTTGAAGATAAGCTTGTTTTGCGCCATAAATGGGAGAAGTGTTGGAATGTTTTTCCAGTTGGCCGGCTACAATGATTACAGGTTTGGGCATAAGCGTCCTCTTGAGTATGTTTTGCCTATTGTAGCTGATTCCCCGTTTTCAAGCGGGTTTTCAGGTTCCTGTTGCGAGGTTGAAAATGAGGAAGATGGAAACAAGCAGGCAAAAAAAACTTCCCTGATTGTTCAGGGAAGTTTAGGTTAGTCGTTTGGATTTTAGAAGCGTTGTTTAAGTCGAGCACTCTTGCCGGTACGTTCACGAAGGAAGTACAGACGGGCGCGGCGAACTTTATTGTGGCGTTCCACAACCAACTTGGCAATACGGGGGGAATTGGTCAGGAAGGTACGTTCCACACCGATGCCATTGCTGGCAACACGGCGGACGGTGAAGCTGGCGCTATTACCGCTGCCCCGAACGTAGAGGATAATACCCTTGAATTCCTGGATTCTCTCACGATCACCTTCTTTAATTTTATAGTGAACGGAAACGGAATCGCCAGGGAAAATGTCTGGGACATTGGGGTTCTTTTCTGCTTCAATTGATTTGATAGTCTCGAGGTCGTTCATCTCAAATTCCTTCTTAATTCGCAATTCGTCATGCTTGCATTTCGTCAAGCGCGAACGCATAGGATAACACGGAAGGAGGGGCTTTGTCAAGACAAAGCTGGCGATTCCGTATGATTTGGTGTATAAGAAAAACATCCCTCGAATCATCATGTCAGACAAACTAGACCATGCTAAAATTGCTAAGTAGATCATCGCCCAGGCAGACCTTCTGTCTTGGCACCCTTGAAAGGAAGGCGCCTACTCTCGGTATATTCCCTTTTTTCTTGCCCCCCAAACAAATCTTATTTTGACGAACTATAAGGAGAGAATTTATGAAACTTGGCAAAATTAAGATCCTGTTCATCCTGATGCTGGCCTTCGCTATGGTACTGACCGCCTGCGTGCAGGCTACCCCTGCCCCAACCCAGGCACCTGCCCCAGAGGCAACCAAAGCACCTGCCCAGGCTGCGACTGAGGTACCTGCTCCTGCAGCGACTGAAGCACCCGCTGCCCCCGCTGCCCCCGCTGAGGGGGTTGAGATCACCTTCTGGCACGCCATGAGCGGCAGCCGTGAAGAGATCGTTAACGGCATCGCCGAACGGTTCAACGCCTCCCACCCTGGCATCGTGGTCAAACCGGAATACACTGGCAGTTATGCCGAGACCGTGACCAAAGGCCTGGCAGCCTACCGCACCGGCACTGCCCCCACCATCGTACAGTCTTACGAAGTGGGCACACGCACCATGTACGATTCCGGCGCAATCGTACCGGTGTACACCCTGAACAAAGGCGATGTGAACTGGGAAGAAGTAGTGACCCCCATCCGCAAGTACTATACCTTGGAAGGCAACCTGCCTTGCATGCCTTTCAACAGCTCCACCGCTATGATCTATTACAACAAGGATATGTTCACTGCAGCTGGGCTGGACCCCGAAGTAGCACCCACCACCTGGGACGACATTGAAAGTATGTCCAAGACTATCATGGATGCTGGTCTGGCAACTGGCGGCCTGTCCATGGGCTGGCCGGCGTGGATCTTCGAGCAGATGTTTGCCTATCACGATCAGCTGCTGGCCAACAATGACAATGGGCGCAGCGCCATTGCCAGCGAAGTGTATCTGAACTCCGAATTCGGCGTGAAGATGATGACCAAATGGCAGGAGCTAGCCAAGGATGGTGTGTTGGTCTACGGCGGGCGTGAATATGCCGCTAATGATCCCTTCCTGGCCGGGCAGTTCCCCTTCCTGGTACAGTCCACTTCCAGCCTGGGTGGCATCCTGAAGAGTGCCACCTTTAAGGTGGGAACCGCTTTCCTGCCGCGCTTGAGCGATGAATATCCCCAGGGCAACAGCGTTATCGGGGGTGCCTGCCTGTGGGTCTTCGATAGCGCCACGCCCGAACAGCAAGCCGCTGCCTGGGAGTTCTTCAAGTTCACCTTCTCGACCGAAGAAGCTATGGCCTGGCACAAGGGCACTGGCTATTTCCCCACCAGCATTAGCGCCTATGAGCAGCTCAAGTCCGAAGGTTGGTTCGAAGCAGAACCTAACCACGCCACGGCCTTCAACCAGATTCTGGGCGGGGCCGATACCCCGGCCTCCAACGGTGTGATTCTGGGTGACTTCGTTACCATCCGCGATATCGTGGGTGCGGCGATCGAAGATGTGGTCGTCAATGGGGTTGATCCGAAGGTAGCCCTGGATAAGGCCACTGCCGACACCAACCAGGTGCTTGCGGATTACATCTCGCTCTTACCGTAACGAGTTTACTCCTCTTTGCCGAGGTAGCGGCGGCGCATGCACTCGCCGCTACCCGGTGAGAGAGTTAGTACAAACGTAGCGTGCCAGGAAGCCTGAAAGTTTTCGTAGAAGCCCGGTGGACCAGGTGACTATCAGGTATAGGCTTGCGAGTAAACGCATTTAACAATCATCCCTTCAAGGTCTGAATTAAACGACGGAGTAATTGATGGTCCAAACCCGCTTCCCCAACCGAATTTTGCCGCTCCTGCTGCTGGCGCCGATGGTGGTCATTGTCCTCATCTTTTTTCTTTATCCCAGCGCCCAAAGCCTGTACTCGAGTGTGTTCCGCGTCAGCCCGCTCGGCGACCGCAAAATCTTTGTCGGTCTGGAAAATTTCAGACGCCTGCTGAGCAGCAAAGATTATCTGAATTCACT
>DATIUL010000200.1:0-3563 GCA_035466865.1 Anaerolineaceae bacterium
TTGGTTTTACGGTTTTTCCCAGCAAATTCTCGAATAGCACCTGATCGACCTGACAGATTTCAGGATGGCGAACACCAATATGATGATAAGGGCAGTTCTTATTATGCAGGGTGATGACATTTCCTTCACGCTCATGGCTGATCCTAAACCCACCTTTAGCCAATTTAACACTCATTTCGGAAAGTTTGGCCTCGATAGGAAGCGCTGGATTGCTAATTTTGTTGGTTTCAGCCATACGCACACCAACTTTTTCCATGATTCTATCCATTTGCGGCTTTGGAAGCTCCATATTCATCACTTCCAGGATGAGGTTCATCAATCCCAGGTAATTGGATGGAAATTGCTCGTAACCTTTATCGCTAAGTTTGTAAATAAAACGGGGCCGGCCAACGCCATGGCGCTCTTCCTCAGCCGTTATCAAGCCTTCAGCCTGCAAATTAATAAGATGGTGCCGAACTGAAATTCCATTAATACCAACCACATCAGCAAGCTCACCGATGGTGGCATCATGTTTATTTAGTAACGTGTTGAGGATGCGTTCCTTAGTGCTTCTCATAAAACCTCGGCTTTCAAGGAAATGGATGGAAGAAGTATACAATAATTTAGATAAATTGTCCATTTATTATATTATTAAGATTGTGATTTACAGGTGTATAATCTAAAAAAAAGAGGAGATGCAAATGACAAAAGTTGTAGATATTGAAGGTATTGGCCCCGTTTTCGCCCAGAAATTACAGGCAGCTGGGATCAGCACGGTCGAAGCATTGCTCAAAGCTGGAGCCAGTCCTGAAGGCCGTAAAGAACTTGCTGCCAAAAGCGGTATAGATCAAGACAAAATCTTGGCTTGGGTAAATTTTGCTGATTTGTATCGCATCAAAGGTGTTGCCTCGGAATACTCCCAGTTGCTCGAAGTTGCTGGCGTTGATACCGTGGTTGAACTCAGCAAACGTGTACCAGCCAATTTACATCAGAAATTAGTTGAAACGAACATGGAAAAGAAGCTTGTCCGCCGTGAACCCACCTTAAAAGAGGTTCAATCCTGGGTTGAACAGGCTAAGAAACTCGATCGCGTGATTAAATATTAACTAAAGTGTGATTAAAAAAGACTGTGGTTGAAAAACCACAGTCTTTTTTTTACTTTTCCAAGTGAATTAGCGCGCACCGCCGAGCATACCAAGAATGGTGTTGATAATGAGTGCGCCGGATTGCGTTCGGGCTGGGGAGCTACCAAGTGTACTTGACTTGGTAAGAGCGGCCATGATGGCCTCAAGGCTGGATTTACCGCCCTTCTTGGCCGCATAATAAGCTAGGGCGGCAGAAAGCAAACTGCCCAGATCAACTCCTTTGCCTTGTGTCGATTTTTGATTGTTTTTATTGGATGTACCATTGAGCAAGGAACCAAGCAAATCATCAGGAGTCTGCTGAGTTTCCTGCTTGGAGGTGTTTCCGCCGCCAAGCAATCCGCCCAGAAGGTCACCAATCAGATCATCTGACGAACCTTGTTGCGGAGTTTGCTGACTGGGAGACTGCTTGCGGGTTGTAGGACGCCGTAACTGGCCTGGTCGTTGGGCTTCCTGTGCTGGTTCCTGGGCTTGACCGCCCAATAGACCACCTAGAAGGTCACCGAGTAAATCACCACCAGAGTCCTGAGGGGGTTGCGATTTTTGCTGCTGTGGTGTCGTCTGCGATTGTCCACCCAGCAAACCACCTAAGAGATCGCCAAGCAAGTCTCCACCGGAGGAGTCCTGAGGTTGTTGTGGCACCTGTCTCTGGGGGGTCGTCTGCGATTGTCCTCCCAGCAAACCACCTAAGAGCTCGCCTAATAGATCACCCCCGCCACTTTGCTGTGGTGGTTGAGCTGTTTGTTGGGAACTGCCTTGCCCAAGTAAACTTCCCAGGAGGGTGCCCAATAAATCACCTCCACTGGCTTGCACATTACTTTCAACATTGGGTTGAGTGCTTGCAGCTGTATTACCCATCCCCATCAAGGAATTGATAAGAATTCCGACATTGTTCTCGTTCAGGTCTTTCCCTTTGAAATCCTGGGAGGCCTTTTTGAGACCCTGTGCATAAATCTGTGCTGAGCCACTGGTGGACTTGCTCAAAGAACGGCTGGCTGCGGCTAATTGAGCAGCAGGGGTTTTGGCTTTTGATTTTGCCGCCGCCCTGGTGATGGTTTGAAAAGTCTGAACCATATTGTCCCCATGGTCGTGGTTATAGGTGTCAGCTTCGTTCAGATTGGTCTGATTTTCTTGTAGAGTTTGTGTTACTGCTTTGAAAATTGAAATGAGGTCAACTTGGGACATATAATCTCCTAATCTTTGGATAGATCTTCGGGAAGCTTTGGAATGTTGAGGGTTTGGCCTGCCCGGAGTAAATTCAAATTTGGCCCGATGATTTCTTTATTTGCTTCGTAAATTAAGCGGTAGTAAGGTTCTGAAGCTTTTCCGTAATATTTAAACGCGATTCCGGAAAGTGTGTCTTTGAAACCCACCAAATGTGCTGCTAAAAAGCGGTCTCCATTTAATTCAAGTCGTTGACTGGAAGCAATGGGGGAACGGCTGGCATTAAGACCGGTTGTGAAATCAGACTTATCATGGTCCGCTTCACTCATTTTGGTTTCAAGTAAATCAGGTTTTTCTTCAAGGGGATTTTGGCTACTAGAAAGCGAGTCCCCGGAAGTGCCAGAATTTGCTTTTTCTTTTTTTAGCAAGTTGCCTATCTTTGAGAAAATATTCCTTTTGACAGTCATCTTCAGTCCTTTGCCCCGCGACTGGTTCACGAGACGTTAATAATCACTGCAATTATAAACACTACTTGATTATTTACATACACGTAGCAGAATTCTTTAACGGTACGGCATTGTTAAATTATTAGTGTAAAGTGTAATAAATTGACATGGTCTAGCCGGCATGCTATAATATTTGATAATTTCCATAACAAAAAGGTCGATTATGTCCAGCTTAGAAATCCAAAATTTACACGTTGAAGTTGCCAATAAGAAGATCCTGAAGGGTTTTAATCTGACGGTTAAATCCGGTGAAATTCATGCTCTGATGGGACCAAATGGAACTGGAAAATCAACCCTTTCATATGCCATCCTGGGTCATCCGCGTTACAAAATTACTGAAGGTGACATTCTTGTAGATGGGAAAAGCATATTAGGCCTTTCCACTGACGAACGCGCAAACCTGGGAATATTCCTGGCGTTCCAGTACCCCATCGCCATTCCAGGTGTGACACTGGCAAATTTTATCCGTACCGCGATGAATTCCAAAAGGAAGTTCGCGACAAAAGAGGATAAAGGCATTTCAATTGTTGAGTTTAGGAAGCAATTGAAATCAAAAATGGATTTGCTGAAGATGGATTACGCCTTCGGAGGCAGGTACCTGAATGAAGGCTTTTCTGGGGGAGAAAAGAAACGAGCGGAAATTCTTCAAATGGCCATGCTTGCGCCGCGTTTTGCCATCCTCGACGAAACCGATAGCGGTCTCGACATTGACGCGCTAAGAATTGTTTCGGAAGGGGTAAATACCCTTGCTGGCGACCACCTGGGAATCCTG
>DATIUL010000201.1:0-3398 GCA_035466865.1 Anaerolineaceae bacterium
CTGGGGCTTTTTCTCGAACCAGGATACTGACGATGAGCGATACCAGCAGAACGATCGGCATGATCAAATTCTTGCCCAGTTTTTCTTTGGGGGCAAATTCGGACTTGTCTCCCGGTTTGCTGATGGCAACAGCCAGTAACATGCCGCTGATGGCAAGCATAACCGGCCGAATCCAGAAGCGTGCCATGGGTTCCTGGGCTGTGATTTCAGCCAGTGGATTACCGGCATTGGTTACAGTGGCTGCCACCATGGCAGTCTTGGCCAGATTCAAGATGTCGAACTGCCAGAAGGCTACCAAAGCGGCCAGCCCTGCCAGTGCAAAGAGCAGCTTTGGCAGGTTTTTCTGGGTCTTTTCGCTCAACTTGAGCGCGATCAGGTAGGGTTTGAGTAAAGGTATCAAGAGCAGACCGAAAGAAAGCGAGAGCACAGCCGGCAGCATGCCAAATATGAAGGTGGGGTTCGTGTAAAACTGCCAGCCGATATAAGCTCCAAGCATGAACATGGCCCCATGGGCAAAGTTGAGCACATCCATCAACCCAAAAATGAGGGTGAGGCCAGCGGCAACGAGGAAGAAAAGCGAACCAAGCGTCAGGCCGCTCAATGCTGTGCGGATAAAAGCTTGTCTTCCCGTTACAAGATAAAGACCTGCCAAGACGACAAGAGCGGCGGCGATGCCGATGTAAAGGCCTAATTTTCCTTTATTTACACGCTTCATTTCGCCTCCTTCGCGCGGGGTTGAATGGACGCGCCGAGGTATTGATGAACCAGTTCTTCGTTGAGCACCAGGTCATGCATCAAACCACTGTGAACACTGCGGCCGTCATCGATGATTACGAAGCGTTCTGCTAATTGGCTGGCCATGATGAAGTTCTGTTCAACCAGCAGGATGGTGGTGGTCTCTTTGAGTTTACGGATGGCTTCCATCATTTCTTGAATCAAGATTGGCGCCAGGCCTTCGCTCGGCTCGTCAATCAGCAGCAGCTTATTGTCGGGCACCAGCGCGCGCGCCACTGCCAGCATTTGCTGTTGGCCGCCAGAAAGGTGGTCGCCGGGAAGCTTCTCCAACCGTTTAAGGTCTGGGAAGAGCCCATAAATCAGGGATTCATGGCGTTCCAAATCGCCCTTCTTACGTTCTGCCAACTTGAGGTTCTCAAGCACGGTCAGCGCTTTGAAGATAGCACGGTTCTCGGGTACATAGCCGATGCCCAGGTTGGCGATATTAAAGGCGCGTTTGCCCTGAATTTCAACCCCATCGAAGGTTATTTTTCCGGTACGCGGAGGGGTGAGACCCAGGATTGATTTGAGGGTTGTCGTCTTCCCAGCACCATTCCGACCAAGCAATACCGTAATGGCCCCAATGGGCACGTCGACTGAGACACCTTCAAGGATGTGGAACTGACCGATATACGTGTCAATTCCCTGCACACTCAGTAGGGCATTGGGTAATTCGATGTATCCGCTCATGCCAATTCTCCGTACAGATCGCCAAGGTAGGCCGATTGCACCTGTTTATTGTGGGCAATTTCAAGGGGTGAACCCTCAGCCAAAACACGGCCCTGGGCCATCACAGTGATGATGTCTGAAACCGACATCACCATATCCATGCGGTGCTCCACCAAAATGGCAGTGCGGTTATTTTCGCGCACGACCTTGTTAATGATTTCAATCAATTCTGGCACCTGCTCAGAAGACATGCCCGCGGTGGGCTCGTCAAAAAGCAGCAAGTCGGGTTTGCCGGCCAACATGATGCCAAGCTCAAGCTTGCGCTTCTCGCCATGGGGCAGGTTGCGGGCAAGCATGGCCTCTCGGCCCGCCAGGCCCACCATCTCAATCACTTTGAGAGCTTCTTCGATATAAATGCCAAATTCGTCCGCAGGCTTCATCAGTTCAAAGTTGTCTTTTCCGAGGGCTTGCGCGCTCAGGCGGATATTTTCGAGCACGTTCAAATTCGGGAAAATATTGGTGATTTGGAAAGACCGGCCAATACCCTTGTGGGCCCGGCGCTGCGGCGGAAGATGGGTGATATCCTCGCCTTTGTAAAGAATTTTGCCTGTAGTGGGCGGCATCATCCCGCTGAGCAAATTAAACAGCGTAGTCTTTCCCGCGCCGTTGGGGCCGATGATGGCATGCATGGTCTGCTTCTTAACTTGCAGACTCACGTCATCCACTGCCACCAGCCCACCAAAAACCTTGCTCAGGTTCTGGGCTTCCATGATAATTTCATCAGTCATAAGGTACCTTTTCTCTGCCCTGGATTGCTGGAATTAAGATAATTATAAAATTAAAAAGGCCTGTTTTATTGCTTGGGCAGTGCTGCGGTTTATTTATGAAAAGGAGAGGAACGTGAGTTCCTCTCCTTTCTGGAAGTTAGATTAAGGAGCAGGGATGACGGGTAGATCGCCGCAACGGGAGGCGTAATCGCCGGCCAGCGTGCAGGGCACACCCAGTTCATCGAATTTTGATACATACACGGTCTCGAAGAACGCATACTCATTGATGCCGTCTTTATTCAGATCAGGATCGAGGTTGACGAGCTTGAGGATGTTCATGGGCTGTTCGGCCACATGATCTTCGGGGCGGATGTGGAAGGTGCCCTTGGGGGCTTCGAAAGTTAAGCCTTCGAGGGCGGGGATCATGGCATCGCCAGAGGCGTCGCCATTGGTCTTCTTGAGGGCTTCGGCCAAAGCGATAGCAGAGGCCATACCACCAGCGGTGAAGAGGTCAGGATATTCCTTGTATTCTTCAAGATGGCGTTTGACCAACCAGTCGTTCACTTCGGTCTTGGCGGCGGTGTAATGGTATACATTCAAACCGGTGGAACCAAGAGCGGAGCCGAAGACAGCTGCAAAGGAGGCGTTGTCACCGAAACCGGTGGCGACGGTCAGTTTTTCAAGAGCGCCGAGGTCACCAAGCTGCTGGAAGAGGGTCACATAACCGGTGCCTGACCAAGTCAGGAAGAGGTTCTTTGCGCCGGAATCCAAAGCTTGCTGGATGTAGGGGGTAAAGTCAGTGGTGTCAAAGGGAGCATAGATGTCAGCAACAACACTGCCGCCAAATTTACCAACCGAGTACGCCAAAGCGATACCAGAGCCCTTGCCGAAGGCATTGTCCACACCGATGTGGGCAAATTCGGGGCCATTGTTTTCCACCAGGTACTTGGCGATGATGAGGGTGTCATCAAAGTTGGTGCGGGAGGTTCGGAAGACGTATGGGTTGAAGTTGGGGCCGGTGGTGAAGGAGCTGGCGGCCGGATCAACCATCAGAATCATCTTGTTTTCGAGGGCAACATTAGTGAGGGCAATAGCGGAAGCTGAAGAAACAGGTCCCTGCAGGATCTCAACGCCGTCTTTCTCGATCAGTTCCTGAGCGAGGGAAACAGCCTTCTCGGGGTTGCCTTC
>DATIUL010000202.1:0-1626 GCA_035466865.1 Anaerolineaceae bacterium
ACCGATGGCCACCTGATTAGTGACATCCTTGCCTACACCCGCAGTCTTATTCCCCGCCAGTTCCCAATCCATGCCCTGGGAATAGGCCATCCGGTCAGTATCGCCTCCTGCTTTAAAATGGGCTACGAAATGTTCGATAGCGCCATGCCCACGCGGGACGCACGCCATGGAAGGTTATACGCGCGAAGTTCTGCTAATGCAGTCCCTTCTGAAGGTCCTTCTTGGTTTGACTTTAAATACGTCAATTCAGAAGTGAACGTGCGTGCTTCTGGCCCAGTCTACGAAGGTTGCGATTGCCCCCTATGCTCGACTTACAGTATGGGCTACCTCTACCACCTTTATAAAATGCAGGATCCCGCTTATTTCCGCCTGGCGACTCAACACAACCTGCGTTTCATGGCACAGCTCATGGATTCCCTGAGGGTAAATGCCACAGCCGAACTTTGATGTGGATGCTTTGATAACAGAGGTCGCCAAAGGTCCAAAATACGCCTTGATTGACCCCCACCTGGTTCGCCGGATTGCCGAGGAAGAAACCTCACGTCAGCCAAAATTAGCCCTGGCAATCAAATCCACGCGTACCCGGCTGCATCAATTGGTTGGCGCTTATTACGACAAGCCGGCAACCTATGCGCAATTGCATAATTTATTAAAGGGATTACCTGACAACGCCATGCCTTCGCTGAAATCCTTTGCCCTTGAAGCTATGCCATTACATGCTTCAACCGCTGAGAGGCTGCCATTCCTGGCGGAGTTCTACAAAGTATCACTCCAGAACTTGGGTCCCATAAACTCGGTGTTGGACCTGGGTTGCGGGCTTAACCCCCTCTCCATTCCCTTTCTTCCATTGGCTGAAGGCTTTACTTATGAAGCTACAGATGTGCTAACCCCCCTGCTCGATTTCCTGAATGCCTACTTCTTAAAAATTGTGGTTCAAGGGCGGGCCAGCCTGTTGGATCTATCAAACCAAATTCCCAAACAAGCAGTAGACCTCGTAGTTATGCTCAAACTCATCCCGCTCTTGGATCAAATCGACAAATCCATTGCCACCAAACTGCTGCAAGAGCTGAACGCTAAGGCCATCTTGGTCTCTTTCCCATTAAAAAGTTTGGGCGGCCGCGGTAAAGGCATGCTGGCCACCTACCAAAAGCGCTTTGAAATGCTCTCAACCGGCTTGAATGCAGAAATTGACGAGTATCGCTTTCCCAATGAACTGGTGTACCTCATCCGAAAGGCTTCCCTTGGCCAGGATTGATGCGGCAAGTTTTGATGCCATGATCGAGAAGACGCTGTCAAGCGCCAAGTACCGCGCGCTGGACCTGCCACGTGAACTCTTACAAGATATTCTCAATCAGGAGCTCAGCCTTGCGCAGAACAAAGCTGACTTGGAACGCCGTTTCAGAGAAAAACTGCACAATATTATTGCTCCGTACCTGGAAGAAATCGATTATCCACTTGAGATTGAAAAACTACAGCGCTTTTCGGACGAAAAACCCAAGCGGGACGCCTTGAAAAACTACTGCACTGGCCTGATGTCCCGGCATGCTTCCACCCGCGAACGTTTGCCTTTTATAGAACCATTCGCGGCATTCCTCAACGCGTATTTTGAGCAATCAAATACCATAT
>DATIUL010000203.1:0-14581 GCA_035466865.1 Anaerolineaceae bacterium
GTGTTGTGATGACATCATCGTTGACCAACCACACATAATTTCAAAAATCCGTTGACCACCTGCCACCCTTATGATATGATTCGTGCCTCGACGCCCCCATCGTCTAGTGGCCCAGGACGCGGCCCTCTCAAGGCCAAAACCGGGATTCGAATTCCCGTGGGGGCATCTTTTTTTCCCAGAGACTGCCTTATAATTTCAGTTCAAATGCAGAGCAACCTCTACACCATTCAATATCCCAGAAACTCTCTTTTTCGAGGCGTTGCCAAGCGGGTTGTTCGCGTTCTCTTAAAATTATTTGCGCGCCTCACTGTTGAAGGGCTTGAAAAAATCCCCCAGTCTGGCCCCGCCATCCTGGCTGTCAATCATGTGCATGTCCTTGAAGTAGCCCTTACAGTGGCAATTCCCAACCGACAGGTGGAGTTGATCGGCAATGGCGACATCCCATTCGACCCATCCTATGGCTGGTTGGCAAATGCTTATGGCTTTATCCCTGTCAAACGCGGTTCTTTGGACCGTGAGGCATTACAGATGGGTATGGATGTTTTGCGCCAGGGCGGCCTCTTAGGGATTTTCCCGGAGGGAGGCATTTGGGACCAGGCCAATATGGAACCGCAAATTGGCGTTTCGTTGATTGCTCAACGTACCCAAACGAGTGTCATTCCAGTTGCTTGCGGCGGAATGAAGGGGGCTATCCGTCAGGTATTGCGTCTCAAGCACCCAATCATAACGATGAAAGTTGGCGAGGCTATTCCACCCCCACCACCTTCGGCCAGTTACAATAAAGAAGCTCTAAAAGCCCATGCCAGCCTGATTTTGAGGGAGATTCAGGAGTTGCTGCCCGAGGCTGAACGCGGCAGTATCAGTGAAGGTGAAAATTACTCGGTGACCAATCTGGATATCGAGGGAAGCGAAGCGCTTGAGGGCGGTTTGCCCGAATCTGAAGCCATAGTTCTTGCAAAACTGCTTTCAACACCATCTTTTCTGGAAATTCTTGACTATAACTTGAAGCTACCAGTTGAACCTATGCAAACCCCTGAGAAACTCTGGAAGGCGGCTCATTGGCGCAGAAGCATTGATTCGCTGTTGAGTTATGACAGCGAGAACCCGGGTTTCTTTCGCTATCGTTTTGGAATTGAAGGCGGATTGCAGATGGGGTCTGCGCTCAGGCGTTTGCGTAAGTTCATTGAAAGAGCCAGCAACTTGCGCAAGACCTTACGCCTGCGTGTACAACGCTTCCGCCGTTTCAAGAATGGGGAAGAGAGTACCACTGTTTTGGAATACGAAATCCTTCCAGATAATTAATGAAACAATAACCGCGCTACAAGAGTGCGGTATCTTAACTTTACATGCAAATCCGATTTCTAAATTGAGGCAAGATTAATACTTGATGTCCTTAACCAAAAGCTGGGTTTCGCGCCGCCCCATGTACTCATTCTCTGAAAAGGTGTAGGCCAGGTCCACACGCGCAGGCAGATTGCCCGCCAGATTTCCCATACCAAAGGCAATGGCAGGGAAGTCAACTTGGCCGGCTTTAACGTGGAAACGTAGATGTTTGCCATCCTTGGTGGCGTTCACATTGCTGATTGGGCAGCCAAGACTGCAGAAAAGGGCGTCTGAATTGCCGCGTCCAGTTGGCTCCAGAAGTTCCATAGCTTTGAAAACCTCTGGCAAGTCTTGGGCGGTTAATGCTTCCAGGTTGATAGCCATGTCGATTTTCAAGGAGGGAGTTGGCCAGGGTTCGCCAATGATTTCCAGAGCAATTTTATTCATACGCTCGATAAACTCAGGGATATTGGCTTTTTGGATAGAGAACCCTGCGGCAGCGGCGTGACCGCCATGCCTGATCAGCAGATCGTCGCATTTGTCCAGCGCGGCGTTAATATCAAAACCTTCAATTGAACGGCAGGAGGCTTTAACTAAGGTTTCTGCGTCGTAGCCGATTAGGGTGGGCTTGTACGTGGCTTCAACCACTTTTGAGGCCGCGATGCCAACCACACCTTCGTTAAAATCGGGAGAATAGACAAATATAACGTGAATATCGGGGTCTTGCAGTAACGGCGAGGCCAGGGTTTGGGTGATAACCGCTTCCGTAATATCCTGGCGATCCTTGTTTTGGCTGTCAAGCTTTTGGGCTAATTCTCCGGCCTGGCGGATATCACGCGAGGTCAGCAGATTAAAGGCGGCCAAGGCGGATTCCAGGCGTCCGGATGCATTTAATCGCGGGCCAATTTTAAAGGCGATATCTATGGCATTCAAAGTCTCCAAGCGGATGTTACTGATTCTGCAAAGGGAGTACAGCCCCTGGCGGGTAAGTTGGCGGGCTTTCTGTAAGCCTTTATAAACCAGGGAGCGGTTCTCACCGGAAAGCGATACAAGATCGGCTACGGTACCAATGGCAACCAAATCCAACCAATCCTCAGCATTTACACCTTCAAATGGAAATTGTTGTAGATAGGCTTGCACTAATTTATAAGCAATACCCACACCCGCGAATTCCTTGAACGGATAGGTCTCATCTTTTCGATGGGCATTGATGACCGCATTGGCAGGGGGAAGTTTTACATCGGGCTCGTGATGGTCTGTGACGATGACGTCCATGCCCAATTCACGCGCGTGAGTAACCTCGCGAGCGGAGCGAATGCCGCAATCCACGGTAATAATCAGGCAAGTACCTTCACTCGCCAGCTGGTCCATGGCTTCTACGTGAAGGCCATAACCTTCTTCGGCACGGCTGGGAATGTAAGCCCTGGCTGATGCACCAAGTGCGGTAAAAAACTCAAAAAGTAGTGAAGTGGCTGTGACCCCGTCGACGTCGTAGTCTCCATAGACGGCTATCTTGCCCCCCGTTTTTAGAGTCCTGTGAATTAGGTCAACGGCAGTTTGCATATCCTGCAACTGAAAGGGGTCGGTATTTGTGGCAACTTCACGGGCAATATAGGCAAACCCAGCATCGCGGTCTTTGATGCCGCGGTTGTAAAGTAGTTGGCGCAGGAAAGGCGAAAAATTCTGCAATGCCTGACTGATTTCGGCTGGAATCACAGGTGCGATTTTCCAAGCTTTTTGGATGCGTGGTTTTGGGTTCATGGGTTCACTCCTGCCCAATTGTAACTGAAAGAGGCAAGGGACAATGCCTTTTCCATAATCTCCTGCCGCGAGGTCGCTTGAGGTTGTGGTTATGTAGAGAAATAAAATCTAACGGGCTGGCTGTGGTAAAATCCCGTAACAAACACCGGTTCGGAGGCAATTGCATGGCAAAAACAGCAGGTACAGATAAAGTAGTTTCCAGTTTTGAGGTCAAAAAAGGCCTCGCTGAGATGCTTAAAGGTGGCGTGATCATGGATGTGGTCACCGCAGAGCATGCCCGCATCGCGGAGGACGCTGGTGCCTGCGCGGTCATGGCATTGGAACGTGTGCCGGCAGATATCCGTGCCACAGGTGGGGTTGCCCGTATGTCGGACCCGGAACTCATCCTCCAGATTATGGACGCGGTTTCCATCCCGGTGATGGCAAAAGCCCGCATCGGGCATTTTGTAGAAGCCCAGATTCTGGAAGCACTCGGTGTAGATTACATTGACGAGTCCGAAGTACTCACCCCCGCGGATGAATCCTTCCATATTAATAAACATGACTTCAAAGTGCCTTTTGTTTGCGGCTGCCGCAACCTGGGTGAGGCTTTGCGCCGCATTGGGGAAGGCGCGGCCATGATGCGTACCAAGGGTGAAGCAGGAACTGGTGACGTGGTGGAAGCTGTAAAGCACGCTCGTTCGCTTTTTGGCGATATCCGTGTACTGCTGAATCTACCCGAAGAAGAAGTGATGACCTTTGCCAAGAATATCGGCGCGCCATATGAGTTATGCTTACAAACCCGCAAGCTCGGCCGATTGCCAGTAGTGAATTTTGCGGCTGGCGGCATTGCCACCCCAGCTGATGCAGCCCTTATGATGCAACTGGGCGTTGATGGCGTCTTTGTGGGCTCGGGAATTTTCAAATCCGGTGACCCCGCCAAGCGCGCTTCTGCCATCGTCAAAGCCACAACCCATTATAACGAGCCCAAACTATTGGCTGAGATTAGCCGTAACCTGGGCGAAGCCATGGTTGGGCGGACCGTCGATAGCCTTTCGGATGGCGACAAACTTGCCATTCGCGGCTGGTAAACCAAAAGAGAGCAATCCATTGATCATTGGTGTCCTCGCCCTGCAAGGCGACTTTCGAGAGCATCGTGCTGCCCTGAAAAAATTGGGCATTGAAAGCCGTGAAGTGAAAGCCAACCAGGACCTGGTTGTGTTGGACGCCTTGATTATCCCTGGAGGGGAATCGACCACCATGGGTAAGTTGATGGTGGATTACGGAATGATTGAACCCCTGCAGGATTTCGCCAAAACGCACTCCGTATGGGGCACTTGCGCGGGCGCGATTATGCTCTCCAAAAATTCAGGCCGCCCACAACCTCTGCTTGGATTGATGGATTGTGACACCACCCGCAATGCTTTTGGCAGACAAGTGGATTCATTTGAAATTGAAATCCCTGTACCTTTCCTGGAGCCCGCCAAACCGGATTATCACTTGACCTTTATCCGTGGGCCAATTTTCAACCAGATACGAGGGAACGCGCAAGCTTTGCTAAAGCTGCCCGATGGCAAAGTAGTCGCGGTTCTGGATGGACATCTGCTGGGGACGTCTTTTCATCCTGAACTGACGGACGACCTGCGTTTCCATCGTTACTTCGTGGAGATGGTAAAACGGAAGCTCGCGAACTAAGCCTCACCGACTTGCCTGCTCTGCTGCAAAACAAGGCGCGCCTACAAAGCCTGGATAGCTTTCGTCTCCATACACGCGGAACTCCTCTGAATGCCCACAATTTGCTGGCCATTTTCAACCCTTCCTCAACTGTTAAAACTTTAATCCTCGAACGCGACGGCCAAAGGAGTTTCATCCAGGTACGTGTGGAAGATGGAAAAGCGCGTGCTCAACTGGATTACCTTATTCCAAAGAATGAAGGCGAAAGCCTGGAACCGGAATTGCTGGAAGGGGCTATTAAAACTGCAGGAAGTTGGGGAGTGCAGGTATTATTGGCAGACCTACCTGCTGAGTCGCTCTCCCAACCCCTTTTCAAACGTTTGGGTTTTATTCATTGGGCACGGCAAAAAGTTTATCGTGTTAGTCGTAGGAGATCCAGCGGCCAACCCCTTACTTTTCCGTGGCGCACCTGGACCAACGCAGATATGCCGATGCTGGAAGCTGTGTACCGCAGTCTGGTGCCTGGTTTGTTCCAGCCGATTGAACAACTGACCCGCAAGGCAAAATTGGGCCTTATCCTTCAGGATACAAAGGGTAAATGCCTTGGTTTTGTGGATTATGATGAAGGCCTAAAAGGAATTTGGCTGCAGCCCTTCCTGTTGCCTGAACTCAATGGCGAGCAGGTTTTTCAGGATGCACTCGCTTGCCTGCACGTGCTTGGGATGGGACCAATCTTTATCAGCGCGCGGTCTTACCAGCCCTGGGTGGAAGCAATGCTTCAAGGCTCGGACTCAAATTTAATCTCTGAACAGAATCTTCTGGTCAAGTACATTGCGACACCCATACCCGCAACAGAAACCCAGCAAAGTTTTACCATGGAGAAGAGCAGAATAGAAAGCACTTTTCCGACGTGATTGGTCGTGTGGGACTCCCAAGCTCCCTGATGTCAGGTAATTAGAGACTGCTTGTCTTCCGATTCGATTATGGATTTTGCCTCGTTTGGAATAAAAAATGCATGGATATCTATAAGAAAACTTGCTAATTTAGCCCTTCTCAATAAAATAAAGTTAAGTAGTTTGATTGGAGAATGATACTTAACATGATGAATAACCAACAACGCATAACAGATGACCTGGATGCCATGCTCGCGATATTTCCACCAGAGCTGGCCCAGGCAGTCCACTCCCGCGATAATTTTGACCAATTAATAGAAGTCATTCTGGACCTGGGCCGAAAGCCCAGCGCGCGCTTCTTCAAAGAGGAATATACCCTGCTTGAGAGGCCGGTTAATCAGGAAGATTTGGACTATGTCACCACCCGCATTGGCGATTTTGATGCCGATAACCGGGCCGGAATGGAACGTACGCTGCACCGCATCTCGGCCATCCGAAACCGCCGGGGCAAGGTTGTCGGCCTTACTTGCCGCATCGGACGTGCGGTTTATGGCACTATCGACATCATTCACGACTTGATTGAAACCGGGGAGTCCGTTTTAATTCTCGGACGACCAGGCGTGGGAAAAACAACCATGCTGCGAGAGGCTGCCAGAATTCTGGCGGAAACCAAGCGCGTGGTCATTGTGGACACCTCCAATGAAATTGGCGGCGATGGCGATGTACCCCATCCGGCTGTAGGCAGTGCCAGGCGCATGCAAGTGCCCAAGCCCTCTCTGCAGCATGAAGTAATGATTGAAGCAGTGGAAAACCACAACCCGGAAGTGATCGTGATTGATGAAATCGGCCGCGAGTTGGAGGCCCAGGCTGCACGTACAATCGCGGAACGCGGGGTGCAATTAATTGGCACTGCCCATGGTACCGCCCTTGAAAACCTGCTGATGAACCCGACCCTTTCCGACCTGGTAGGCGGCATTGAATCGGTAACCCTTTCTGATGAAGAAGCCCGCCGTCGCGGAACCCAGAAGACGGTTCTTGAACGGCGCTCGCCTCCAACTTTTTCGGTACTGGTGGAAATGCTGAATCGCGACCGCGTGGCGGTGCATTGCGATGTTGCCTCCGCGGTGGATTCCATCCTGCGGGGCTACCCCATCCCACCTGAAGAACGTTACTGGGATGAGAATGGCAAGATCCGTTCGGTAAAAGCTGCTGCTCCGGCTGCGCCAACAGTTTCGCAGTCGTTGAAAAATAGGGGCGGTATGGAAAAGTCGCCATTCCAGCGCTCCAGTTCCAAGCCGCAAAAAAATGGAGAGACCAGCGAGAGAGAAGTTCGCCAGAAATACCCCGCTGCTTTTACAGATAGACAAAACAGCCCCGAACGGGAGGCTGATCGAAACCAAAGCCCTTTCGCCATTGAGGAACCTTACAATCAATTGCAGGTGCAACCCGGCCCGGATGTCAAGAATATCTATGCTTACGGGGTTGCTCGCAATCGACTTATCCAGGTTATTAAAGCACTCAATGTGCCCGCCCGAGTGGTACGCACCCCTGAAGAAGCGGATACCTTCGTGACGCAACGGCGCTACTATCGCGAGCATCTGCAACCCATTACAGAAGCAGAAGCCAGGGGTTTGCCAATTTTTGTGATTAAGTCGAACACGGATGGCCAGATTGAACAATTCCTGGCCGACCTTTTCTCGTTGAGGCCAGCATCAGAATCCATACCGGTTTATAATGAAGCCTTGAGTGAAGCTGAAGAAGCCATCCAACGCGTTTATGCCGGAGAAAAGTACGTAGATCTGGACCCGGTGGCTGCACCGGTTCGGCGCAGACAGCACGACATGGCAAAACAAGCCAATTTGGTTTCACAATCTTTCGGGAAGGAACCTAACCGCCGCGTTCGGATATTTAGAGACTAATGTTCATCACCTTTGAAGGCCCGGAAGGCAGTGGTAAAACAAGCCAATTACCGGCACTTGCAACTTACCTGGAAGGGCTGGGTTATCAGGTTGTGTGCACCCGGGAACCTGGTGGCACGCCTATCAGTGACCAAATCCGCGAAATTCTAACCAGCATGAAAAACCAGGAATTGCACCCCAGGACGGAAATCCTACTCTTTTTGGCTGCCCGTGCGCAATTGGTGGAACAGGTGATCAAACCTGCCCTTGAGGCAGGCAAAATTGTGCTCTGCGATCGCTATGGGGATTCAACTTTAGCCTACCAGGGTTATGGCCATGGTCTGGATCTGACGATTTTGAGGCAAATGCTGGAATTTGCCACGGACCACCTGAAACCCGACCTGACACTTTTTCTGGATCTGGATGTGGAAATTGGACTGGCCAGAAAGACAAAAAGCGCGGAGTGGAATCGGCTGGATGCTTACGCCCTGGCTTTCCATAAGCGGGTGAGGAATGGTTATCATCAACTCATCGCTGAAGAACCGGAACGCTGGGTAAGCGTGGATGCCACTCAGGACATCGACGCTGTACAAGCAGCCCTTAGAAAGACAATTCTCAACAAGATAAAATCTATTAGTTTAGAGCTTTAGTATTAATCTTAAGATCCCTGAAAGGATATCTATGAAAAAATTACCTTTGATAATTGCACTTATGCTGTTGACCTCTTTAGTCTTAGGCGCCTGTAAAGTGAACACGGCCACACCTGCTGGCCAGACACCAGCTACCCAGGCAACAACCGGAACGGATGTAGCAGAACCGACCGCTGATACAACCGTCGGCACGCCCACCCTGGCAGCCCCGACCGTGGTCTTGCCCACGCAGGATAGCCGCCTAAAGGACGATCAGGGCAGGATGATTTGCACAGTCTACCCCGGAATGTTCTCGGGCGAATTGAGCGATCAGGAAAAGGCAGCAATCAAAGACATACCTGCCATTACTGAGGCCGACTGGCAGATGGGGGCCGAGAAACCGGTCCTCACCATCCTTGAATATAGCGATTTCCAGTGCCCGGCTTGCGGTCAATTCTATGTAGAATTAGAAAAACTTATGCAGGCGCGCCCAGATGACGTTCGCCTGGTCTTTAGAAACTTCCCACTGGTAAGTCTTCATCCCAATGCCACACTGGCAGCCCAGGCAGCAGAAGCTGCCGGATTGCAGAGCAAAGAGCAATATTGGGCGATGTACAACCTGCTCTTCTCCAAACAGTCTGAATGGTCAGCGAAGACGACTGAGGAATTTACCGCGTTTTTGAAAGAACAAGCCACTGGATTGAACTTGGACGTGGACAAGTTCATGAAAGACCTAACCAGCGACGAAATGGTCAAGAAATTAAAAGATCAAACCGACTTTGCCGTCAAAATTGGCTTAAATTCCACGCCTACGATCTTGCTCAACGGCCGTCCATGGCAGTATCAATGGGATGCCTATACCCTGGGCCTGGTCATTGACCTGGTGAAATCTGAAGGCAAGTTGCATACGGTTTGCCCTGACTTTGTAATCGATCAAAATAAGCAATATACCGCCACCATTAAAACGGAAAAGGGCGATATTGTAATGGAACTTTACCCCAAAGTTGCCCCCGAAGCTGTCAATTCCTTTGTAGTCCTGTCTCGTGAAGGATTCTACGATGGCGTTACCTTCCATCGTGTGCTGGCCAACTTTGTTGCGCAAACCGGAGAC
Source organism: Anaerolineaceae bacterium (assembly GCA_035466865.1). GTDB lineage: Bacteria > Chloroflexota > Anaerolineae > Anaerolineales > Anaerolineaceae > Mesolinea. The sequence goes on from DATIUL010000203.1 coordinate 9,269, forward strand.
CCCAGCAATACGGGCATGGGTGGAGCAGGTTATGAATACCGCGAAGAAGTAAGCGCAGATCTCAAATTCGACCAGGAGGGCATGGTTGGTATTGCCAAGTCAACGCAAGTAGGTTCAAGTGGCAGCCAGTTCTTCATCACCTATGCTCCATTGCCCGATCTGAATGGCGGGTATACCATTATTGGTAAAGTCATTTCCGGGATGGATGTCGTCAAACAGATCACCCAGCGTGACCCGAACACCATGCCAACCACCCTTGGAGATAAGATTCTGAGTATTACCATCGACGAAAAATAGAATGGATCAAATCCATCCTGAATACCAGGCAGTAAAGAAAGAGACCGACTGGATGAGTATTCTCCAGTTGGTCTTTTCACTTGGAGTCCTGGCATTTTCAATCTTGATAGTTTTGGCTACGATTTTCGGAAAGGCCATGGTTTCCCAAACCAATCTGGCCAAAGACCTTGGGGCTTCCGTTGATCCCATGTTGGTTGTTTTCGCTTGTACTGCTTTTGTTATAGGCAGCGCGGCATTGGTCTCCGCAATTTGCTCTGGCAGGAGAATGGTTGGCAAGCCGTATCCGGCCTGGCTTCAGGCAAAAATGGCTTGGCTTTATGGTGCGATTTTTGTTTTGCCAGTGTTCATTCTCCTGGGTTTAAATTTGTTCCGAATTCCAAAATATTCTGATGCCTGGATGCCTATTTTTTCAATCCTTTGTATTTTTGCTGCGGGCATCTGGTACATGCGCATAGGTTATGGGCGTGACTGGGGAAAATCACCACAACGTGATTCTGGTCTGTTGACCTTCAGCTTTGGTTTTACGACCATACTGATTATGGTCACCGAACTTTTGGCTTTAGCAATTTTCGGAGTGGTTTTCTTACTGATTACCCTGCAGGACCCAGAAGTACGGCAACTGATTCTAACTTTGCCCAGTCTGCTTCAAGGTGTGCAAGCAGATTCTCTGACCTTTCAGAAAATAATCCAAGAATTAATAGCAAAACCTATAGTAGTTTTTGCGACAATTTTATTAATTGCCTTCCTGATTCCGTTAATTGAAGAACTACTTAAGACCATTGGTGTATTCCTGCTGAAAGGCAGGAACTTAAACCCAAGGGAAGGCATGTTAGCCGGTATTGTCAGCGGAGCAGGCTTTGGCATTGTGGAAGGCATGCTTTTTGCCATTCAAGCTGGGCCAGGCACCGAACCGATAACTTGGGTGATTTTTGTGATCGGCCGTGCAGCCGCGTTAATCCTTCACATTTTTAATGGTGCTCTGAACGGTTTTGCGCTCGTTCGCTTTTGGCAGAATCGAAAAGCGGCACCACTTATTGGTACCTTCCTGATTTCCCTACTGATTCACGGCACCTGGAATTTAATATCCGTCTTGGGAAGCACAAATTTCCTGGACCAATCCATTTCTGCCGGCATTACAATTTCTATTTTCCTAATAGTCTTTACAAGCTATATAATTTTTACTCGAAAAGTCAGCAGCCCTACCCAGGAGATTGTAATTAACAATGAAATATGACAGATTCTATAAGTTCCTGACCTGGTTGGTTCGGAGATTAGTAGTAGTGAACGTGGAAGGTGAAGAAAACTTGCCAGCCAGTGGTGCCTGCCTGGTTACGACCGCGCATACCAGCCGCTTGGACACAATATTCTTGATGGTGGCAATAGGACGCAGAGACGCCATCCCTTTAGTCGCCACTGAGTACAAGAAATCCATCATAGGGTTCATTCTGGACGCCATCGGTGTAATCTGGCTGGATCGCTCGGGCACTGATTTCAAGGCCCTTCAACTGGTTGGAGAATACTTGAGTAAAGGTTGGCTGCTGGGAATTGCACCGGAAGGAAAACGGTCAAAAGCAAATAAGCTTTTACAGGGTAAGCCAGGGGCTGCTCTGATTGCCAAAAAGTATAAGATCCCAGTAATTCCTTCGGGGCTTGAGGGCGCTACTGACATGTGGTATTGGTTCAAGCGCTTCAAGAAAATGCGAGTGACCGTGAGGTTTGGTGAGCAATTTTCAGTACCTGAAAAAGACGCGGATGAGGACAACAAAATCTGGCTGAACCGTGCAACGGATGAAATTATGTGCCACATCGCGGCATTATTACCCCCAGAAAGAAGGGGTTTTTATGCCGACCATCCCAGGTTGCGGGAACTACTCTCCGAAAAGATAGCAAAGCAGACAGAGGTAAGCCATGATTCCAATTAAGGATGAGATCCCCACCCGACGATTTGCCATCGTTAATTATGGTTTGATCCTCTTAAACGTGATCGTGTTTGTGGTCATGCTAATGCAAGGTGCCAATCTGGATGCCTTCGTTGGCCGTTATGCCCTGATCCCAAACCAAATCAGCACCGGGTTAGACTCAGGCGACTTGTTGCGCGTGCTTACCAGTATGTTCATGCACGGGGGTTGGATGCATCTGCTTGGGAATATGCTCTACCTTTGGATCTTTGGCGATAATGTTGAAGATGCTTTGGGGCACGTTGGCTACCTGTTTTTCTATCTGGCAGCAGGTTTTCTGGCTGCGTTTGCACATTATTTCTTCAACCCGCAGTCGATTGTACCGACGGTTGGTGCCAGTGGCGCGATTGCCGGTGTGTTGGGGGCTTACCTAATCTTTTATCCCTCAAGTAGGGTTTACACATTTATCCCGATTGGCTTTTTCTCACGCTTGACCCTGGTGCCTTCTTTTGTTGTACTGGGACTTTGGTTTGTACTTCAGCTTTTCAGCGGCTTCCTATCAATTGGTGCTTCAGACCAGGGAGGGGTGGCTTTCTGGGCACATATCGGGGGCTTCGTTTTTGGTTTGCTGGTTGGCCTGCTCTTCAAGAGCAAAGCCCAGGCCTTACCAGACTATCGGCGTTGGCGTCAGTAAATCTTCACAATACAGTTTATACAAGCCCTTGAGGTTTATTATGGCTGCAAAGTAGACTCTGTTTAATCGTTTTTCCACGATTGATTGGAGGAAGAATGTCAGCAGGACGCATTGATTCATACTTGTTCTTTAACGGCAAAGCCAAAGAGGCAGCTGAATATTATGGAAACATATTCGGAGTCAAGCCAGAGATCACACTGATGAAAGACTTACCAGGTGGTGATCGTTATGACCCCGCTATGGTTGGGCATGCCACTTTGCGCTTCGACGAAAACACCTCAATTATGCTTTCCGATAATCCCCTCAGAGAAGTAAAGATTGGTGACAATTTTTCAATGTCCTGGGGAACGGATAGCTCGGATGATTTTGACCGGGTTTGGAAAGCGTTTCTGGATAATGGCGCGAAAGTGCAAACGCCAGTCGTGAGCGCCTTTTTTGCGGAAAAGTACGGCACGCTTACAGACCCATTTGGTGTTTTGTGGATGTTGTTGTACAGCACGCCGGAACAAATGAACATTATATAAACCCGGTTCCTCAAGCATTCCTTGTCAGATTTATCCACTGCCAAGTACGTGAACAGGGATGAACCTAAATTGCTTCAAAAACAAAAAGCAGGCGATTATTGCCTGCTTTTTGTTTGATAGGTAAGAAGGGAAGGGCTTTATCCTAAGATTTGATCGAGGACTTCCCCCCAACGCAAGGCATCGCGTATGCCATCCGTGGTGGATTTTTCGACCTTCCAACCTAAAAGGCGGTAAGCTTTATCCGCATTAGCGTAGGCGCCGGCTATATCTCCCGGCCTTGCGGGTTCAATTTCCACTGGTATCTTTTTGCCATAAACACTCTCAAAGGCTGCCACGAACTCCTTGACCGTTACACCTTCCTGCGAACCCAGGTTGATGACTGTGTAATCCACATCATCTGATTTGCCTTCCGCAATGGCCTTATCAAAGTTGATAACTGCTTTTAGATGCGCTTGAGCAAGATCCCAAACGTGCAGATAATCGCGAATGCCGGAACCATCACGTGTGGGCCAGTCTACACCAGTAAGGTGGAAGACAGGTTCCTTACCCAGGGCTACCTGAACTAACTTTCCAACCAGGTGGCTGGGGTTCTTAACGTGCAAACCACTGCGCATCTTTGGGTCCGCGCCGATGGGGTTAAAGTAGCGCAAGGCGATGCCTTTAAGATCATAAGCCCTGCAAAAATCCTTGAGAATCATTTCCATCATGTACTTGGTGCGTGCATAAGGGCTGAGCGGTTTTAGGGGTGATTCTTCATTGACCATGAAGTTGGGAACGACATCGTAAATGGAAGCGGAGGAACTAAAAACCACGCGGGGGTGCTTAAGTTCAGCCAGATTCTTGAAGAGCGCCATGGATTTGACGACGTTTTCGTTGTAGTAATTGTACGGGTCCGAGACTGAATCGGGCACCACAACCAAAGCCGCGCAATGAATGGTGGCAAAGATATCCGGATGGTCCAGGAATATCTGAGTAAGGGCGGCTTTATCAGCAATATCGGCCTTATAAAAGATATGGTCACGCACAAATGCTTTGGGACCTGTGAGCAACGAGTCGAGGATAATGGGTGTATGGCCGGCGTCCTCCAGCGCAGAAGCAATCGTACTGCCAATATATCCGGCACCACCGGTTATTAAAACTTTCATAGCACCTCCAAAATTCTGGCTAAGTATAACATTCTGTGCTTAGTCCCCTTTTTAAATGGCCAACGCGGCTATCAAAAACCAAAAAACAATGGTCACAAAGATCGACCACTCTGAAACTGCCATTTTCCAAACACGAGGACGGGCTTTTGCTAACGGCTCAAGAGGTTGCTCCTTGGTTTTGGAAGCCTTACCCATCAATACCAGGAAACTGGAAAAAGCGACGATGGCCGGAAGGCCAGCCAGTGCGAGGGTCCTGGGGAAGATTTGGTTATCCTGAGGTTGGAATGCAATTGCCAGGGAGAAGAAGAACACCATCAACAGCCCTGCACGGAAAAAGGTGACTGCCGCCATGCCATGGGGCTTTAGATTGTCCATCGAGAAAACGCCGACGAGTGAAAGGCTTAGAGCGGTAATTACTCCAAAAATCAGACCAATTTTTGCCCAAAGACCAGGCAAAATTAACCCAAGGTTGAGCGTGGTTGGTAAGAGCAAAACCCCGCAAAGGATCAAGCCCCAATTGAAAGCCCATGCACGTTGAGAGACCCCTCGTTCACCCAATTCTGAAATGAAGTGGTTGAAAATGGAGTACGGTTCGCCTTGTTTTCCACGGTAAACACTACCCGCGATTAAGGCTCCGGCCACTGAAAGCGCGCAGCCAAGTAAACCGGCAACCTTGAATAAAATGAGCCTGGTAATAAAGTTCATGTTTTACCCTCTTGCTAAGTTATTAACATTTAACCTTTTGCTGGTATCCA
>DATIUL010000204.1:0-5782 GCA_035466865.1 Anaerolineaceae bacterium
TTCGGTAGTGGCATACTGAAGAGCTTTACTGCCATTCTCCTTGAGGACTTTATCACAAGCCGCCCGGGTTCTTTCAATGGGGAATAATTCCGCAGCAGGAAAGCCGCCCCCAAAGGAAATCACATCCGGCTGGCTCGTTACTTTGAGCAGTTCGCGGATGAACGAGCTTTTCATACCCGCTGTCCTTGCAGCAAAGCGGTGATCCCAAGTTGTATGTATCAAATTTCTCTCCTTTAGTCGTTTGTAGTTTTGTTACTTCATAAAGCGCGGCACGATTGTTGCCGTGCTTGGCAACGCCACTTTATCGCCTTCGGTGAGTTCGGCGGGTGGACGTTGTGGTTTATCTGAAGCACTTTGGTAAATATAGATGGTTGCACCTTCAACAGCGTACTTTTCTTCCACGACTGCCTGGCCGGTTAGATAGCCATCTGAATCGATGGCACAACTGGTTACCCGGCCAATCATGCGGCCTTTGGCTTCCAAAATGGGGTCGCCATGATGAGCCATGCGTACGCCCTTATCATTGAAGCGGAAGCGAATAACAATCACTTCGCGCATGCGGTCACGTTCGCGGAAAGCCGACCGGCCGATGAACCAGGAGGTGTTGAGTTTGACGAAGGCCACAAAACCGGCTTCACTGATGGTCAGGTTGAAATCACCACCCATCTCGTGTCCGTAGAGGGGTAATCCAGCCTCAGTGCGCAAGGAATCGCGCGCGCCAAGACCGCAGGGCTTCACGCCCAGGTCTTTGCCGGCCTCAAGGATGTCATCCCAGAATTTGGGTGCATCATCAGGGTGCACGAAGAGTTCAAAACACATCTTCTCGCCGGTATAGCCAGTGCGCGAAACTGTGCAGGGAACACCAGCCACAACAGTATCACAGAGTTCGGTGCGCCCAAGGCGCATAATGCGCCGCTTGGCATCCGTGTCGGAAAGTCGCAGCAAAATATCACGGCTAAGAGGACCCTGAAGGGCGATATCGACCTTCATATCCTTGCCTTCCTTGGGGTCGCGCAGGTTGCGCAGAATCACATTGCGGCCGGGAGAAAGCATCCAGGGGCGGTAAGGATCCACACAGACCTCGCCGCTGATGACTGCCTGCAACCAGGCCCAGTCTTTGGCCTCGTTGGCGGCGTTCACAACCACAAGGTACTTTTGCTTATCACGGCGATAAACCAGCAGGTCATCAATCACATCCGCGTTGGGTGTCATGAAGTGGGTATAGTAAGATTCGCCTACTTCAAGAGAAATTACGTCATTCGAACAAACCGAGTCAAGGAAGAGCGAGGCATCCGGGCCTTCGCATTGGAAGACGCCCATATGGGTGACATCGAACAAACCGGCAGCCTTGCGGACGGCGGTGTGTTCTTCCACAACGGAGGTATACCAGACTGGCATCTCCCAACCGGCGAAGGGGATAATCTTAGCGCCGAGGTCCACGTGCTTCTGATATAGGCAGGTGCGCTTATTGGCTTCCACCGGCTCAACCCAGTTCCACTCGGGTTTGGCTGGAGCAGTAAATTCACGGTCCATGCCCACGAAATAAGCTTTATTGTTATCCACCGGGTCACCTGAGGCCATCACTTTGACAGGTTCGGTAATGACCACGGATACTGGCCCACGAATACGCTGGCATTTGTCTTCATCGTAATAGATGAAGCCGCTGGAGATGCCATTCAGCCAGGTGCCAGTGAGGGCGGCCTTTTCGGACGGCACAGTGAGCTTGAAGCACATCGGATCGATACAAGTGAGGGTAGCATCCACGCTGCCTTCAGTAGTATTCATCCGGGTAGCCTGAGACTCACCCGGTTTGAGAGCTTCGGTATCGCTGGTGAGCAGATAGTAAAGGAATGAACGCACCATCTCTCCGCTGATTTCAAAGCCGGTAAATTTACCAGTGAATTTATCATCTGAATAGAAGAAGTGTGGGTAAGAGCTGGGCTTGGTCACCTTGTCAAGGGCGGGCTGCTTTTCAGCCAGGTCGCGCACGGCGTTGGAGACCTCATTGAAGGTTCTAAAATCAACCTTGGCACGGGTTTTCTTGCCCACCCGGCCGCACATGAGGTAAGGTGTTGTGCCTTTAAAGACCTTGGCAACTTGTTCAGCAATGGTCACCATATCGGTTTCCACATAACCGCGTTGGGTGAGCCAGGGGGTACCAAAGCGGATTCCTGAAGAGCGTAAGGCAGAGGCATCCCCGGGGATGGTATTGCGGTTGGCAACGATGCCCACCAAGTCCAGGATGCGGGCACCAAGATCGCCATTCAGAGGAACGCCATCTTTGGCCTTAAACCCCTTGCAATCAATCAAGCACATGTGGGTATCCGTGCCTTTGTAGGGCACACGAATGCCGTTATCCTTGAAACCTTGCGCGAGGGCTTTGGCATTGAGGATAATTTGCTTTTGGAGAGCATGGAATTCATCAGTCTGTGCCAGCTTGAAGGTAAGTGCCAAAGCTGCGATTGTGTTCATATGGGGCCCGCCCTGCTCACCAGGGAAGACGCCCTTGTCTATCTTTTCCCCAAGTTCGCGGTTGCGCATTATAAGCACTGCACCGCGAGGTCCACAAAGAGTCTTATGGGTTGTGAAACTGGTAACATCAGCAATACCGATGGGTGAAGCGACAAGGCCTGCCGCTATGAGGCCTGCAATATGCGAAACATCCGCCAGCAGGTAAGCACCTACTTCATCGGCGATTTCACGGAATTTGCGCCAGTCGGGAACCCAGGGGTAGGAGGTATACCCCGCAACAATGACTTTTGGTTTACAGGCTTTTGCCTGTTCGAGGATGGTCTCGTAATTGAGCTGTTCGGTTTCCGGATCCACCGTGTAGTGGAACGCATTATAAAAGAGGCCGGAACGGTTAACGGGAGAGCCGTGGGTCAGGTGGCCGCCATGCAACAGGTCCATACCCAGAATGGCATCGCCAGGTTGAATGAGCGCGGTATAGACGGCGGTGTTGGCTGGAGCACCGGAAAGGGGCTGTACGTTGACCCAAAGGTCATCGGGGGTCTGGCCATTAGCCGCGAAAAGTTCAGCAGCTCGGCGCCGAGCCAAAGACTCGACTACATCAGCATATTCAACACCTTTGTAGTAACGCCCATCACTATGACGGCGATAATTGGCCAATTGGGCAGCATAATCCAGGATTTCTTCCTGACTCTGATAGCGGGTTTCAGGGCGTGGATAACCTTCAGCGTAGATGTTGGTAAAGGATGATGCCAACAGGTCGCGTACAGCCTTGGGCGCTATGCTCTCACTGGGGATCATAATGAGCCGGCGAGCCTGGCGTTCGGATTCGAAACCGGTTAATTTGGCAACGTCGGGATCAAGAGAAGCAACATCTTCTTCAATCAAGAAATCTTTCATATATATCCTTTACGAATCAAGTTGATGAGTAATCAGTTGAAAAACCAGCTGATTTTGTAGAAGTTTTTAGGGAATGTTGCCGATAAATTTTGTGAATCTGGCAAGGTTTTAAGGGGGTAAATTTTACCGGTTTCATCCTCTAAATTCTACTCCAAAGCCAGCCTTTGGACGTTTTCAGGACAATTCTTGCGGATTAATTGGCAGTATGGAAATTTTCAGGGAAGATTGCTGATCTAATTGACCAGGCGGGTAATCATGCGGGCAAGGTAAGCAGTGGCACCCCAAATTACCTCGCCATCATAGGGTTTATAGTGAAGCACGGGAACTTCCACCCCATTATGCAGTATGGGTTGGTTGTTCCAATTAGATGGCTCCCCCAACCACGAAAGTGGCACAGCGAAGACGCGTGTAACCTCATCTTCAGAAAGAGAAAGTTCGCTTTTGACATCCAGCCAAGCGACAACCGGGGTTACCTGGAAAAAGGGAAACATCTTCATAATGGGTAAACGGCCGATGATGTGCATGTCTTCCATGGGAAGGCCAAGCTCTTCATGGGCTTCGCGTAGCGCGGTGAAATCCGGATTGAGATCTTCTGGTTCGGCTGCACCCCCCGGGAAGGAAACTTCGTCCTTGTGTGTGGCAACCAGACTGGTGCGGTGTTGGAATATCAGCTGCCATTCACCATCCAGAAATACCAGTGGAACAAGTACTGAAGCCTGAACCACTTGGTCTGTTTCCAGCTGAATGCGCTCATTCAGAAGTTCTTGCTTTTCACGAGCGTACCTATCAAGACGATCGTCAAAATCATCCGGAAGCTCTGTGACCGGTTTCATGCCTCAGTTTCCTCTGACTCCCCCAAAATATCAGGGTCAAGTTCATTGACGGAGCGGGCAAAAAGAAGGTAGCCGGTGTGGGCTAACATGCGGTCGGTGGGGCGTAAACGGTCCCAATCAGTTTTGAAATACCGCATCAGGATCTCGCATACCTGCACAAAAGCGAAGTGATGGGTTTTCAGGGCTTCCAGGGTTTTACTCACCTGGTTGACGGTAGGCAGGATCATGCCCAGGTAGCCACCACCCTTGAGCGAGGCTTTAACCTGGGGCATATAATCGTAGGGGTTTGGAAGGTCTAAAAAGAGGGCATCGGCGTTACGTTCAGCAAATCCGTCCGCGGCATTACCTACTTTAAATTCAACACGGCTGGCCAGACCTAGTTTTTCAAGATTGGCTATGGCCAATTCTTGCACTTCGGGCTTGCGCTCGTAAGTGTAAACGTGGCCACTCTCCCCTACCATGTAAGCCAGAGCAGTGGTGAGGCCACCTGAGCCCGTGCCACACTCAATTACACGGCGGCCTGGGCCAATCCCCATGGTAATGAGGATGAAGCCAATTTCTTTGGGGTACATGATTTGGGTTGTGCGTTTGGTTTCATTGATAAGGTCTGATAGCCCAGGTTGGAAAAGATAAAAAGGCGCTCCCATGTGGGATTGAAGGCGTGCTCCCCAGGGTTGTCCAATGATGTCGTCGTGTTTAATGACCCCACGATGGGTCTGTAAAGTTACGCCGGAGTGTAAAACAAAGATGTGGCTTTTATGACCGGAACCCTGAAGCTGAATCAGGTCGCCTTCCATGGCAAAACCTTGCTCCTCGAGATAGGTTGTCAACGTCTCACCTGGGTTTGCGCATCCCGCCCAAGCCAATTAATCAGAAATAAGAAGAGGATGCTGCCGGCCACTGCTCCAAAAAGTCGCAAGCCTCCAACGTTTAACAAATTCAGATTGAAGCTGTCGGCCAACCAATGCCCCAGGAAAAAACCGAGAATGGATGAAAAAAGATAGAGCACGAGTCGCCAAAATCCCCCATCTTTCCAGAGGTGAAACAGGGCTCCAATCAAAATCGCGATGACCAGGCCAAAAATCGTGGTTGCAGAATTCATATCGTCCTTGAGCGGTTATCTGGAGTTGACAATCTCTGCACTCCCCAGGCAAAGATCACCATCGTAAATCACCAGATATTGGCCCGCCGTAATATCCCTAAGTGGTTTTTCGAGCGTCGCAATCATATCACCACTTTCGGAAATTTGTAGTTTTGCCCAGACTGGAATTGCCGCGGCTCGGATCTTGACTTGGTAACTTGGTTCCAGTGCTGGCGTCTGGCCTGAGATCCAGTTGGGTCTGGCAGTTATTATTTGACTATGCGCAAGTTCTGCCGCCCTGCCGACAATCAACGAATTATTGGGAACATCTTTCTCCATCACATAAAGCGGGGCTTCTGCCGCCACCCGTATTCCCTTACGCTGGCCAATGGTGTAAAGCGGCAGGCCGATGTGTTCGCCCAACAGCTTGCCCTGGCGATCCCTGATTGGGCCGGGCTTCAGTAAATCTGCAGCATAATGTTGCAGAAAACCGGCCTGG
>DATIUL010000205.1:0-2022 GCA_035466865.1 Anaerolineaceae bacterium
CGGGAGCCGCGGTGGGTTCGACGACAGCAGGAGCCTTAGTTGGCTCAGCGGCAGGAGCCTGGGTGGGGGCTGCGGCGGGCTGGGCGCAAGCACCCAAGACCATGGCAGCAATCATCAGGACTGCAAATACGGCTAGAAAACTCTTCTTCATGTACAAAAACCTCCATAAAATTATGTTTGTTTTGACTCACGGGAACATGAGACCCGTAATATCCATAGTGTATCTTATCCTTTTAATCCTGTGGTTGCAATTCCCTGAGTAAACTGCTTTTGCACCAGGAAGTAAAAAACCAGGATTGGAATGATGGTCAGGACCGCGGCTGCCATGGAAAGATTAGTTTGTGGGCCGCCTTCCCCAGTGATATAGGAGTAAAGCCCCAGTACCATTGGCCTCCAGACCTCTTTGGTGGTAACCAACAAAGGCCATTGCAAGGCGTTCCAAGAAGCCGTAAAGGCGAAAAGCACAACCGTCAGAATTGGTGCTTTGCTGATTGGCAGAACAATCTGGATCAGGTAGCGCAGATGATCCGCCCCGTCCATACGGGCAGCATCCCAAAGCTCTTTAGGTACCTGGGCAAAAAATTGCCTGAGCAGGAAGATGCTGAAAGCATTGGCCATGAATGGAACGGTTAAAGCCCAATAAGTGTTCATCCAGGAACCCCCCGGCATGGGCAAGATGCGGTTTTGGATCATCAGGTAGTTTGGCAGTAGAGTGACCGATTCAGGAATCATCATGGTCGCCAGAAAAGCCGAGAAAATTAGGTCTTTGCCTTTGAAATTAATGGAAGCAAAAGCATACCCAGCTAAAATTGAGGTAAATAGCAAGCCTGCGATGGTGCCAAGAGCAAGAAGTACGCTGTTCAGGAAGAGCTTTCCAAGCTTGATCTGCTCAACAACGTCCTGGTAGTTTTTCCAGTGTGGAGTTGACGGAACTATTTTATTAATGATTGTCTCACCGAAGGTCATCAGGGAGTTTGAAATCATCCAGAAAAATGGAATGATGGCAATGACAGCCCCGACAATCAAAATTGAATAAATTACCAGCTGGCTCAGGAATGGGCGGTCCGCTTTGATACCGACGCCTGAAGAAGGCATTTTGGGGCTCAAGTTAACTTTCTTGATATCGGGCTCAACCATAGAAGACCCTCTTTTTCATGACTTGATTTTGAGTAATCGTCAGACCGAGAATCACCAGGAACAAAACAATCGACATTGCTGTAGCCATGCCATAATTGCCATCGGTATAAAACCGATCAAAAATCAAGAGGCTGGTAGTGGTTACGGTAGCTTTAGCCGTAGTTGTCCGCATGACAAAGATGTGATTGAAAGCCTTAAATGTGCCAATGAATGAAATTAGGGTCAGGTAAAAAGTGACTGGCGATAGCAAGGGCATGGTAATCTTCCAGAACTTCTGGCTTTTGGTTGCCCCATCCATTTCTGCCGCTTCGTAAGTCTCTTTGGGAATATTGCCTAGCCCCGCCAGGAAAATGACCACGTTGTAGCCAATGAATGTCCATAAACCGTAGATCACAATCGTAATCAAAGCCAAACTGGGTCCAGCCAGGAATCCTTGCGCGTTTATTCCCAAGAGGGACAAAACGGTCTTGGGCTCATAGGTCCACTTCAATGCATTTATCCCGAAGAAAGAAAGCACTTGGTTCGCGAAAGAGTATTCATTTCTGGAAAAGATGATTTGAAAGACAACCGCTGTAGCTACAGAGGGTAAGACATAAGGCAGAAAAAAGACCAGTCGGAAAAAGTCTTTACCTTTAATGTTTTGGTAAAGCAGATAGGCCAGGAACATACCTATTAAAATTTGAAGGGGCACAGAGGCAAGCGCATAATAAAGCGTAACCACCATGGATCTCAGGAAAGCGGGGTCGCCAGTTTTGGACATTTGTGCCCAACCAGTTGTAAAAATTGCGCCGCCGACGAGCAATACCACAGCTGCAATCAACTGCCCTAATTTTATTCCCAGTTGTTTGGATTGGGAACTTTTACTCCAGAGAACAAAAGCTGCTA